>JAITWB010000117.1 GCA_031285525.1 Spirochaetaceae bacterium | reverse complement strand
TTCCACCACATAAAATACCTGATATACGCCGAAAGCTGAGCAGTCTCATTCATATACCCGGCTCTCCTGCGGGAACGCTCATCTGTGAGCTGCCGGGAGAGATCCTTTATAGTATGAGGAAGATCCTTCCGCTGCTTACCGCTTAAGGGCAGTACATCCTGTACAATGGTTCCGAAATCGGCAAGATACTTAGTCGTCTCCGCCGGAATTGTATTGAAAAGGGTTGAAATAATGTCAGGAGTTTCCTGCTTGATATCCTTCGATTTCGCTCTGGAGTGCCGAGTTCCATCACCAGCTTTTTGCGGTTCAGTTCCTTTCTTCGGGAAGGTCTTCTGATCGAAGACCTTCTTTGTCTTTCCTGTATGTTTGTTGTTCATAACTTCCTTTACGTCGCTGAATGATCGCATAAGCCCTGATCAGCTCCGAACGTATCACATCGAACCCGGACCGAAGGGACACTCGAAGGGGTTCATCCTCTCCGGTCAGTTCCGTAAAGAGCTGCTCCCGGGCGCCTTCGAGGGTAAACTTTTTTTCCTGAATCAAGTGTCTAAGCCGAAGGACTATCTGCACCTCCCGCTCGGAATACACCCGCCTGCCGCCCATATCCTTTCTCGGGTTCAGGAAGGATATATGCTCCTCCCAGTACCGCAGAATATGGGCTTTCACACCGGTCAGCTTTTCTACCTCACCGATAGTCAGCTCAGCCATCACTGTTCCTCTCGATCTTCCCACTTCTTGCGGCTCGCCCGTACTTCAAGCTGTACCGGAATCATGGAAAAGCCCAGGTCGTCCCGGATGCGGTTCCGCAAGTACGAAAGATAGGTCGGCGCAACAGCTTCCGGACGGCTGGCAAAGAGGAGGAACTTCACCGGATTCACATCGGTTTGTACCATATACTTGATCTTGAATTTCGTGCTTCGGCCTGTGGGCGGATGGTAGGCGGAAATCCAGTCCCGTAAGGCGTTGTTGAGGGGACCTGTCTCGACCTTACGGGAGAGCTGTCCGTACATCTCCAGAGCAGTGTTCAGGAGCATTTTGATACCCTTCCCTTCAAGAGCGGAAAGGGGCACAATCGGAGCAAAACTCATCTGGCCGAACATGATCCGTATCATGTCCTCAGCCTTCTTCAGACTCCTCTTGTCCTGATCCTGGGTGTCCCATTTGTTGAGTACGAAAATAACCCCCAATCCCCGCTCATAGGCGAGACTGGAAATCTTCTTATCCTGCTCCGATAAGCCCTCCTGGGCATCGATCAGATGGAAGACGATGTCCGCCTTGTCCAGGGACTTTATCGCCCGGTTAACCGAGTAGTATTCAACATTTTCGTGAACCTTCGCCTTGCGCCGAATTCCTGCGGTATCCAGCACCTGAAAGGCCGTTCCCTTATACTCAAAACGCCCCTCCACCACGTCTCTGGTGGTTCCTGCGTAATCGCTTACGATAGAGGCTTCGCTGTGGGTCAGCCTGTTGGAGAGGGTAGATTTTCCCGTATTGGGCTTGCCGATGATGGCAACCCTGAGGAGTTTCTCCTCCTCCCCCTCTTCAACCTTGGAAAAATCAAGCTTTGAGGTGATATGTTCCGCCAACTCAAGGATATTGTCGCCATGTTCCGCACTGATAAGGAGCAGATCCGGGAAGCCGTAACGCATAAACTCCCATGCCTCCGCTTCGCGCCTGCCCCCTTCGGTCTTGTTTACCGCGGCGGTGACCTTATCCCAATAGGGGCGCAAAAGGCTGATGAACTCTTCATCCTCAGCTGTCACCGTCCCCGCTTCAAGGAGGAGGAGTATAAGATCTGCCTTTTTGAGGGCTGCAATGGTCTGCTCTACCACAAGCTCGTCCAGCACCGCCTCCATGGAACCCACAACACGTTCCAGCTTAAAACCGCCGGTGTCCATGAGCCTCACCGGCATCCCGTTGATAAAGGCATCCTCTTCAATCGGATCCCGAGTAACTCCTGGAGTCGGATCGGTAATCGCACGCCTCTGGTGCAGGAGCCGATTAAAGAGGGTCGATTTCCCCACATTCGGCCTGCCCGCGATGACCACCAGCGGCTGGTTGCGGTACTTTTTTTCCGTATCGAATTCGTATTGTTTCGGGGCATCCTGCAGGACTTCATCCTGTAGGACTTCGTCTTCGGAAATGCCCGCTTCTATCTCTCTATCTGACATCAACTATCCTTCTTGGCTTTTTTTACCCTTTCTTCCATATAACTACGGATACTCTCAGCGTCCCGAAGGGTCAGGGCGTGTTTTGCGGCTTTTTGAGCGTCTTCCATGGTACACAATGAGAAGACCTCCTTCACCGCACTGAGGTTTGATGCGGACATGCTGAACGTCCGCACCCCCATCCCTGCGAGGAGGAGGGCTGTCTCGGGTTTTCCCGCCATCTCACCGCAAACCGACAGGTCTATCTTTTGTCCCGCCGCCGCTTCTACTGTTTTTTGTATCAGCCGCAGCACACCGGGACTGCATTCGTCAAAGAGGGGCGCCACTGCCTCGTTTTCCCTGTCTACCGCAAGGGTGTACTGGGTCAGGTCGTTGGTTCCGATAGAAAAGAAGGCGCACAAGGGAGCCAACATATCCGAGGTAAGCGCCGCAGAGGGGGTTTCTATCATTATTCCCAAAGGAATATCTTCCCGGAATTCGATTCCTTCTGCCTTTAGTTCAGCCTGTACCTCTAAAGCAATTGCCTTGACCTTTTGAACCTCACAAGAGTCCGCTATGAGGGGGATCATAATCTTGAGATTTCCATAGACCCCGGCACGGTAAAGCGCCCTCAATTGGGTCTTGAATATATCCCCACGGGAGAGGCTGAACCGCACCGCCCGCCATCCCAAAAGCGGGTTTTTCTCATGAGGAGCTTCCTGCCCCTGAATGATCTTGTCCGCCCCGGCGTCAAGGGTTCTGATGGTAACGGGACGTTCTCCCATGGCGTTCAATACCGCCTTATAGACAGCAAACTGCTCATCTTCCCCCATCATCTGTTCCTGCTGCATAAACAGGAATTCTGTACGGAACAGTCCTATCCCCTCTGCACCCTCGCTCAAGGCGATGGCTGTATCCTCAGGGATGCCGATGTTGGCAAACAGGGTCATCCGCTCACCGTCCGCCATTGCCCCATCTTTTGTACGGAATACCGAAAGCGCTTCCTTTTGTTCCGCTTCCTTCTTTCGCTGTCCCGTATATTTTCTGACAGTCTTATCATCCGGATCGACAATGACCAGACCCTTTTTTCCATCGATGATAACTCTGTCTCCGGTATGAATCTCTTCTGTTATCCCCGGCAGCCCCACTACCGCAGGAACACGGTAACTCCGGGCAAGGATCGCCACATGGCTGTTTGTCCCTCCCTGCTCAAGTAGGAGCCCCTTTAGGGCATAGCGGGTACAAAAAACCGCATCCGAGGGACGCATACTCTTCGCCGCCAGAATAGCGCCGTGAGGAATATCATCCAGGCTTATCCGTTTTTCTCCGGTGAGATGCCCCAGCACCCGCCCAAAGACATCTTCTATATCAGCCGCCCGCTCCCGCAGGTACGAGTCCCCGGAACTGCGGAGGGTAACGGCAAACTCTTCAACCTGCTTGCTTA
>JAITWB010000050.1 GCA_031285525.1 Spirochaetaceae bacterium | reverse complement strand
TGGAGCTGAAAAACGGGCATGTTATTCTTGCCCACCTTTCCGGAAAAATGAGAAAGCACTATATCAGGATAGTGCCCGGCGATAACGTCCGTGTAGCGCTTTCTCCCTATGACCTCAACAGGGGCCGTATTATCTACCGCGAACGGTAAGCCCTTTAGGTTTTTCTGTGTCCGTTTAACAGGTATTGAATCGCACGGATAGCATCAGCCGCACCGCCGGCTATCAATGACCCGCAGATGAGCAGCCCGATTATACCGAGAAACAGTGAATACCGGAAGAAGAAGAGTCCCATGACCAGGAAGGATACCCCTTTGAGCAGCAACAGCAGCGCCTGTTTCCTGCTTGCAGGGGTGTTTCTGTTCCTCCGGGACTCTCTTGAGGGACCATAAGTATACCAGGTATAGGTAGTGCGGTTAGCCTGCTGTCTAAAGAGTTCCTCAAACGGGTCGTATCCTGCCTGACCAAAGGGGTTTCCGTAAGGTTGGCCGTTGGGTTGGTTATATGGTTGTCCGTAGGGGTTTGTTCCGGCTTGTCCATAAGCGTCATACTGCGCCCGTTTCTCTTCGTCGCCAAGGACAGCGTAGGCTTCGCTGATCTTTTTAAACTGTTCCTCCGCTGCCGCATCCCCGGAGTTTCTGTCGGGATGGTACTGTAGAGCTTTTTCACGATACGCTTTTTTTATTTCCTCAGCTGCGGCTGTTTTAGGTACGCCTAAAATCGCATATAAATCATTCATTCTGTATGTACCTCAATCAGTATAAAAATACTTCAAAAGCGGGGAAGTTACAAGATAAAAGTGAGGATTAACAGTGGGGGAACAGATCGCCGCCTCCCGGGGGGCATATCACCCAGCGGCGATCTGTTCCCTCCCTGTTAAGACGTAACGGTTATTTCTTTTTGAAGACCATGCCTTCAAAAGTCAATTCAGCAGATGCTTCATTGTGGATGCCTTTTATTGTGTCTGTTATACGTACATAATTAAATAAATTCCCCAATGAATCGCTCAATGAATTCCCTAGTCCCCCCAGTCTTATTTCTTTAGTTGTGAGCGTTACTATATCTCCATTTATAGTATAGTTCCCTTTTATAAAAAACTGGATAATAGCTTGTGGCATCTTCGAGCTATTTGCCGCATATGTCATTCCTTTATCCGTGAATTCTGTTTCCCATTTATTGCCGGTGAATTTAAATGTCTGTATCCCTTCTTTATCTACCCATGTTCCCGTAAGGGTACCGCCGCCGGGGGCGCAGCCGACCACCATCATACCGATTACCGCGATCAGTGCGATAAACCCTAAAGCTTTGAACATGTTTTTCATAGAAAACATCCTTTTCCTGATCACCCTCAACAAATCTGAGGGCTAATCAGCTTGTGATTACACCCTCAATAAAGAGGCTTGGACAATGTCCAGACCGATACAGCAATGCCGTATCGGATGGGAGACTGCCGACGGCAATATCCCTATATAAAAGCCAATCCTTGAAACAGGATGGGCTTTTATGGCAACAGGAAAGAAAAAGAGAAAAAAACAGTATTAGATTATTGACAAAGAATGAGTCGGTCGAATAATTTTGCGTATTGCGTATTGCGTATTGCGTATTGCGTATTGCGTATTGCGTAATTGATTAGAATTATATCTCGAAGTTTCATAACATAAACCATTAGGAATAGAATACCACTGCAACTTAAAGGAGTCAATGTCTTTTAGTTGTGTGTAGTGACGTTTTTATCGCTATAAAAGCATTTCATTGTTTTTTATTTTTCTGGTATAAACAAGGTGTGAGTGATTTTATCAAAGACGAGTTAGGAAAACCGGAAGAATGGCTCTTGGCTGCGGCATCAACCATTGGGCTTGATCTTTCAGAATTTATACATGAAATAACAAGCGATTTATTAGCGCATAGTCTCAAACGTCATGGGAATCCCGCAATCCATGGGGCTGCAACTATTACCAATGCGGATTTTGAATACATTTCTGATATCATAAAAGCTCCGGATTATGCAATTATTGGAGCTGTAAGAAAAACGGCTTTGATTAATGCTTATGCCAAAATGGTTGATGCTATTACATACCTCTATTTTGAAGAGATTTTAATGGGTAGAAAAAACAAGTGTTTAAGGGGGAAAACATTCTATAAAGTTACTAAACCACTTTCCTTTGAAGATTTTTGCAAGAATGTTTCTCGAAATGAAAAAACAGACATATCAAAGGCACAGATTTTGAATAGGAATGAAGATGTCCAAACAGCCGGAGGCAGTCCCGGCGGTTAGGCGGAAACCCAAAAGGGTGCATCACCCGGCGGAAGCCAACTCCGCCCCTCTGATGGACGCCTTAAGTATCATCCAAAAAATGATTATTGTCAAGTAAAGAAAAAAAGGATACAATGCCGGGATTGCACAGTTGAGGATAATTGATGAAAAATGCATCTTTTAGGGAGTATCGTACCCTCTTTCCGTATATGAAACCCTATTTAGGGAAGTATCTTGTAGGCTTTTTCTTTCTCATTTTGGTTGATGCCGCACAGATATTCATCCCCCAGTTTATCAGACAGGCTATCGATATGATTACCCCCGGATCCTTTGAGATGGGTGAGATCTATAAGCTCAGCGCTGCTATTGTCGGTCTTGCGCTGGTAATCTCGGCAGGGCGTTTTCTCTGGAGGTATTTTATCCACGGCTCTTCCCGAAGGATAGAGACGGAGATACGGCAAAACCTCTTTGACCATATGATCACCTTGTCCTATGACTTTTATCAGCGGAACAAAATCGGTGACCTCATGGCACGGGAGACCAACGACCTCAACGCAGTGAGGATGGCTATCGGTATGGGCTTTGTCGCTTTTATCGACGGAACCGTGATGTCCCTGACCATACTCATCATCATGTTTGTCCAGAACCCCCAGACGGCGGCATTAGCCGTTATTCCGCTCCCCTTTGTCACCATACTCATCCTGTTCTTCGGGAACATGATGGGAAAGCGGTTTCATCGGGTGCAGGAGACGTATTCTGCAGTGAGCGACACGGTACAGGAGACCTTTGCGGGTATACGGGTGGTCAAGTCCTTTGTGAAGGAATGGTGGTTCATCCGTAAGTTCGCAGACACCAATGCAGATTACCGAATAGCGAATATGGCGGTGGTGAAGATATTCGGTATCTTTTTTCCCCTGGTGACGCTGCTCTCGGGAATGACCACGCTTATCCTCCTCCTGGCAGGGGGCTCGAAGGTTATCGAAGGAACCCTAAGCATCGGAGAGCTGGCGGCTTTCTTCAGCTACCTCCAGATGCTGATATGGCCCATGATTGGTGTGGGTTTTACCGTCAATATGATGCAGCGGGGAGCCGCAGGGCTTGCCCGTATCAACGAGATATTCAGCGAGGAGCCTGCTATCGCTTCTCCCGAGATGCCGATTGCGGCGGAGAGAAACACAGCTGTCCCTGCGGTAAGCATCAGGAACCTGTCATTTTCCTATGCGGCGGAAGAAACCTCCTCAACAGAAGCCGCTTCTGGGGATTCCGCTGTTCCAGACTGCGAAGTTTTACACGACATCAGCATCGATATTCCCTCGGGGATGGTTGTCGGTATTCTCGGCAAGACCGGTTCCGGCAAGACCACCCTGCTCAAGACTCTCATGCGGATGGTCGATCCGCCGCAGGGCACGGTGTTTGTCAACGGAACCGATGTGCGGGACTGGGATCTGGCGCAGCTGCGGGGCAGTTTCGGCGTGATTCCTCAGGATACCTATCTCTTCTCGGATTCGATAAAGAATAATATCAGTTACGGAGTAACTGCTGGTTACGGAACAAGCGGTGATTCTGACTCTATACTGAAAGAGGCAGCCGTGACCTCCGCCATTGCGAAGGATCTCGAAGGCTTTGCCAACGGCTGGGATACAGTTGTCGGCGAGCGGGGGCTGACCCTCTCTGGGGGGCAGAAACAGCGGGTGGCTATTTCCCGGGCGCTGGGACGGGAGCCGGAAATCATGGTGATGGATGACGCCCTCTCTGCGGTGGATGCCGAAACGGAACGGACCATCCTCAATAGGCTCCTCGAAAAGAGACGGGGAGGCGCCGGTACGACGATACTGGTTTCCCACCGGGTTTCTACCCTGCAGAACACGGATTTCGTTATCGTCCTTGAGAACGGCAGGATCGCCGAAAGCGGTTCCCCCGCTGAGCTTGCCGCAGGGACAGGATTTTTCAGCAGAATGGCGCAGCTCCAGCGGCTGGAACAGGACGGTGAACAGAATGTTCGCAGTGAAGTGATTCCGGAGGATATCAATGGCTGAATATTTTGAAGTTGAAGACGTTGTGAAAGAATATGACGGCCGTATCGTAAAACGGATTTTCGGATATGTAAAACCCTACCGCTTCCTCGCCCTGTTTGCGGCGCTGGGACTCCTGATCTCCACAGCGGGAGAGCTGTTTATCCCGGTACTCACCCAGCGCATTATAGACTCGGTGATAATCTCCCGGTTTATTGCCATAGATACAGAGGGTTTGAAGAACGGGCATCTTGAAGACGGTCAGATTTCGGCAGAAACGGTATCGCTGCTGGCGGAACTGGAGACTTCTTCCGGCGCCTATACTGTCGGCGGAATGCTGTTGGTTCCCCTGGGCGGAAGCTCTAACCTTGGCGGAGGCTTGCTTTCGCAGACAGCGAAGCTTTCTGCAGATGCGGAGCAGGAGCTTTCAGCGGCAGGGCTTGTAAAGGAAGGAAACTGGTACGCTTTCAGCTTCCTTCCAGGCGAAGCTGCGGCGGAAGTGGTGCAGCGGTATCCTGCCCTGTTTTACACCGGAGTTTCGGCTGGGGCAGTGCCTTCCGGCAGTATTGCCGCCGCTATTCGGTCTGAGGATCTCTATTCACTTTCGCTGAATGAAATACGGATCATCCGCTTTGGCGACCTCAAGCTTCTGGTCTATGCGACGGTGCTCTTTTTAATCGCCATCATTCTGGTATTCGGGGCAACCTTTTTGCAGACCTGGAACACGTCCCTCATCGGGCAGCGGGTTATGGAAGATATTCGGCTCGCTCTGTTCAAAAAGACCGCCGGGCAATCGACGGATTTTCTCTCCCGCCATCCGGTGGGGCGCATCGTGACCCGTCTTACCGGGGATGTGGAGACTATCAATGAGTTTTTTACTTCCGTACTGACTTCCTTCCTCAAGGATTTTGCCATCATGATAGGCGTATTGATAACCATCTTCTTCCTTTCGCCCAGGCTCGCTCTGGTGACGCTGATTACCATGCCTCCGGTGGCGGTGATCGCCGCGATCAGCAGGCTCAAGGCGAGGGACGCATTCAGGCGGCAGCGTACCGCGTCTTCCGGGGTTAACTCCTATTTGTCGGAGCGGCTTTCGGGGGTGCAGGTGGTACAGCTCTTTGGGCAGGAGAAGCGGAGCGGGGATGAGTTTTCCGCACGGAATAAGGAACTCCTCAGCGCCAATCTGGGGGAGATGTACGTGTTTGCCACATTCCGCCCGTCCATCGATTTTCTCGCCAACCTGACCATCGCCCTCGTGGTTGCCGTGGGAAGTTCCCTGGCGCTGCATATGTCCCTCTCGGTGGGGGTGCTTATTGCGTTTATCACTCTGGTGCAGATGTTCTTCTCCCCGGTGCAGGATATTGCTGAAAAGTATACCCTCCTGCAGTCCGCTATGGCTGGAGGGGAGCGGGTTTTCCGTCTTTTGGATACGAACGAGGAGATTCCCGATAAGGGTACCATTGAGGTGAACGGGATGCTTCGGGGGCATATCACCTTTGATGATGTGCGTTTTTCCTACCGTAAGGGTGAGGAGATTCTCAAGGGCCTGAGCTTTACGGTTAGTCCCGGAGAGATGGCTGCTATCGTGGGGTATACCGGAGCCGGAAAGACGACGATTATCAATGTGCTTACCCGGCTCTGGGACATCGATTCCGGGAAGGTGCTGCTGGACGGTATGCCTATCGAAAATATCAAGCTCTCAGAAGTGCGGCGTTCCATTCTGCCGGTATTACAGGACGTGTTCCTCTTCTCCGGTACCGTGGCGGATAATATTCGGCTGGGTTTGAATCTTTCAGACGAAGAAGTGGAAGCCGCCGCCCGTTCCGTCCACGCCCATGAGTTTATCTCCCGCCTTCCTTTGGGCTATAAGACCATGCTCGCCGAAGGCGCATCGAATATCTCATCGGGTCAGCGGCAGCTCATCAGCTTTGCCCGGGTCATCGCCCACAACCCCTCGATTGTTATTCTCGATGAGGCTACCAGTTCCATCGATACCGAGACGGAGCACCTTATTCAGCTGGGTATCCAGAAGGTGCTCTCAGGCAGGACGTCGGTGGTCATCGCCCATCGGCTTTCTACGATACGTAATGCCGACAAGATTCTGGTTCTCTCCGGGGGGACGCTGGTGGAGTCGGGGAACCATAAGGAGCTGATTGAGAGGGATGGGCTGTATGCGGGGCTGTATAAGCTGCAGTACAGTGAAAAGGGAGAAGGGAGCAAATAGCAGGGAGAAAAGAGCAAAGGGGGAAGAGGGGGAGCGTCCGGGTGGGCGAGACCCCTCGTATCGTTGTTGGCGCGCTTATTACCAGTGTATCAGCAGATTAACACTGTCATAATAAAAATATGAGATGGCAAACTGACCATTGATAAGTGCAGCGAGGTATGCGTTGTCATCTGCGTAACTGTGCGGACCCGGTGCTGGCATCTCTGTATAGATTTGCGCACGGGTCATTCCGGACATTGTTTCAGGTCTGAAAATACCCATTGCGGCTTCGCTGTCATAGGTATAAGAGCCGGATATTGTTCGATTATTCGCAGAATCGGTGTATGTATATGTATCGGCGGTAAAAACGAATGTTATATTTTCGTCTGCCGCATCGTAATAAGTCTTCCCTGCCAATTCATTCGTTCCCTTATTTGCCTGTAATGACTGAACCAGGAACAATGCCGTATTATCAGTGCTGAAAGAATAGGCTGCTGTTTTTACGGCAAAAGTGTCATCTACCATAGCCTCTACTTGTTCTGTATAAACATCCATGTAGGCATCTATATCGGTATTGCCCAATGCCTCCATTAGTTCATCCTGAGACATTGCTTCAAGCGCAGCACGTGTTTCAGCAAGCATCTCCTGCATTGCTGTAAGGTAGGCGGATTTTGTTATGAAGGAGCCCTGTACGTTTATCTCTGTAGGCGTTAAAGTCACTGTTTTTGCGGTTTCATTCCACGTGTAGGAACCTTTTACTATATCTTCGTAGACATATTTGCCATTTGTATCCGTATCGCCATCGTTTTGTCCGACGGTATATGTCCCGGTTACAGCGCCCTCGGCGGTGGCTGAAAAAACAGTTCTTGTGTCAGCTTGATAATATGTTTTTCCGCTGACAGCATTTACTCCGCTTGACTGGGGAGGATTCTCGGTAGGAGGGGTGGTCGAGGGCGTATTATCCGTGGTATTGTCACCGTCACCGCCAAGAGTGTTTCCCCCGCCGCAGCCGACAACCATGAATCCTATTACCGCCGCTATGACGATAATCCCCAGTAGTTTGAACATGTTTTTCATAGAAAAACTCCGTTTGCCTGATTACCCCCGTTTGAAGAAGTTCCTCATTGACGGGTAATCAGTTGTGATTAACCCTCAATCAAGAGGTCTGGACAATGTTGTCTGGACAATGTCCAGTCCGATACGGCAATACCGTAACGGATGGGAGACTGCCGACGGCAGTTCCCTCTATAAAAGGCGGACACCGGAAAGCGCCGGACTCTTACAATAGCAGAGGATACAAAAGCGTAAAAAAGAGTGTTAGAGGGTACTAATAGGTTGACAAAGAGAGCATTGGCGGTATGCTTGCGCAGTCCGCAGTCCGCAGTCCGCAGTCCGCAGTCCGCAGTCCGCAGTCCGCAGAGCTTGCTTGAGGCTTGAAGTATATCTTAGAAGAAGAGTAGTAAGCCATACAGGAATAGGTTATCACCCTTTAGTGGATAGGTCAACGGCATAATAAGGGAGAAAGGAGAAAAGCAGGGAGCAAAG
>JAITWB010000046.1 GCA_031285525.1 Spirochaetaceae bacterium | reverse complement strand
ACACAGAGTCTCTCGATGATGACCTTGCCGGGCTGCAAGATACGCTGCTCTCGGTTTTTTATCATGAACTCACCCATGCTATAACAATGAATATTCGTACCCCCGCCTGGCAGATAGCGGCGGATATATTCGGGGATTTTATGTCGGCGTCGATGATCAATATGCCCCCCTCTTTTAGGGAAGGTGCGGCGGTTTTTTCAGAAAGCACCAGCGGGGCAGGGAGGCTGAACGATCCCTTTACGGCTCAGGTTCCTGCCCAGGCCAAGTATGAGAACCGATTTCCTTCATGGAAGGAAGCTTCCGGCGCTTCGGATTTGTTTACCCCTGCATCACTGCCCTATCTCTACGGCGCCGCTTTTAACCGCTGGATGGCAGAAGAGTACGGGATGGAACAGTATAATCGGTTCCTTGCAGAAACCGGCGCTGGGCATTTCTATTTCGTAGCAGGTATTTATAAGAAAATATACGGCGCATCCCTTATTGACGACTGGGAGCGGTTTCGGGAGTCAGTGCAGGTTCCGGCATCTGTGACGGAACCGGAAATCCTTCCAATAAAGGCTGGGCTCTTTTCATCCATTGCAGCCAGAGGGTCTGGTATCGCCTGGATCGATATGATATCGTCGGGAGTATATTTCTGGAATCCTGATACCCCCGATAAAAAGCCGCAAAAGCTCTTTTCGACGCAATCGACCGCTCACCGGCTTTCCTTCTCCCCTGAGGGAAAATCGTCCCCAGAGGGAGAACGTTCGCCGGAAGGACGGTATTTGTTGGTATCTACGGCGAGAGCTGTCCCTCCGGGTTTTGAGTGGCGGCTTCGGGTGTATGATACCGAAGAGCGGCGGTTTACCGGGTTTTCCGGGGAACGGCTTCGGGATGGTTCCTTTGTTACTCTTGCGGACGGTAGCCTTGCCATCGCCGCAGTGGAAACCAGTCCCCAGGGGAATTCTTTGGTTGTCCTTCGGTTTGACGGCGGTGAAGGGGCTGAAGAGGGCGAAGGGGAAGAGCTTTTTCGGCTGAAGATGGCGGCAAACCATATTCCGGTAAACCCCTCCGACGGCGGTTCCGGTACAATCGCTTTTATAGACGCTCTGGGGATGGATCGGCGGCTGCTCTTCTGGGATCCCCAGACGGGAGCCCTGGAAGAAGCGGTGTTTGCAGAAGGAACTCCTGCGGCCATGCGCTGCCTTTCTTCGTCGTATCAAGATGGGCGAACCCTGCTCGCCTTCGGCTGGTCAGAGCTGGATACCTTTTATCGGCTGGGGATACTGGATAGATCTGATTCTTCCGTGAGTCTCCAGCAGGGAGATCTCTCAGGAGGGGTTCTTCTGCCGGTACGGTACGGGAATGCGTATTACTACGCCGCCCGGTTTGCCCTGTCGGAAGAGCTCTGCCGCTTTCCTGTTTCTGCCGATGGAACAGGGACAGGATTTGGGACGAATTTCGGGACGGAAACCGTTTTCTCCCGCTCATCTTTTAGTCTGGAACCTGCCTCCATATATGAAGGGGCGGAAGTTGTATCCTCATTCAGTACGAATAGCGAGCTGAGGACACCGGAAAAATACCGTCCTGCGAGTTATTTTAGTCAAGGAATGTTTATTCCGATTATTGGACTTGATTTTTTCTCCGACCCGATTACCTGGGGACTCGGCGCTTCCTGGATGACCGCTGATCCTGCGGAAAAATGGAATCTCACTGCAAGCCTTTATTATCATATGCCTCCCATGTTTTTTGATGTTTCTCTCGATCTAATCAATACGAGCCATCCTCTTAACTGGGAAGCGGTACTTTCCGATTTTCTGGTGACAGAGAACGGCAACGCACTCAGGAGTACTCAGGGGATCTTTAATACATCAATCACCTTTCCGCTAAAGGATTACGCAAAAAGCTGGACGCTGAACACGAGTGTGTACGTTGTGATGGAATCAGAGACCGCATCGGTACAGGATGTCAGGTTGTTCGGCGCATATACTCTCGCTCCTGCCTTTGCCGAAGCGGGGTTGGTTCTCTCACCGGGTTTTTCCTTTGCCCGCCGTACCGGTACCGGTCCCTTCGATAGAATCGGGTTCAATACCTTTCTGTTGGGTATGGTAGATCTTCCCTTCTATAAAAAAGACAGCATCTCCGGGGAGGGCGCTTTTGGCGTTTCCCCTTCGGAAATGCCTGTTCTTGGGGAATATGTCTTTTCCTTCACCCTGCCCGGACTGCTTCCGGTACGGAATCCCAGAGGTTTTACCCTTCGGCTCCCTCTCACGCTGACCCTCTCCACCGCTTGGGCGCTCAACGGATATATCGGAGTTGATACCGAGCTTTCAAGTTTAGTGCCCTTCGCGGAAAGTGTCTCCCGTTATGCTGAGACGAAGGGACGAACCGTTTCCGGGGTTAACGCTTCGGTAGTGTTATTCGCCGCCGAGATACAGAAGGGCATTCCCCTCATACCCTTTGTCGCCAATAGGGTAGTTCTCTCCGGGGGCTACCATGGAAGCTATTATAGCAACTACGATTTTACCGAAGGAACCTGGCTCGACTCGGTCTCGGGTAAACTGGCGCTCATCGTATCCCCTGCTATCGGCAGCGCTACGGGGTTTCAGCTCTCACTTGATTTGGAGATGGCGTGGTTTCCCCGTACAAACGATATTCGGGGTGCAATTTCTGGACTGTATAGATTCTAAATGTGACGTTTTTTATTTCAAGGAGGAGTTCTTTATGTTTGTTTCTGCCACAGAGCTGAAGTCCAATGTGAATCATTATTTGGAGCTCGTAGCTGAGTCTGATGTGTTTATCACCAAAAACGGAAAGATCGTTGCTAAAATGATCGATCCCACCCGTGATAAACAGTCACTTCTTGACGGTCTTGTCGGTATAACAGTTGTTCAACCGGAAAGTATTGAGGAGGCAGGGAAAGAAAAGGGGGTTCACCAATGATTCCGATGACTATTCTTATTGACACCACCGTTATTTTGGATATTCTGGAACAGAGAGCGTCTTTTTTTGAGAGCTCTTATGAGATTATTCAGTTAGGCATTCACGAAAAGGTGAGGATCTTGATAAGTGCCAATGGTATTACCGATATATATCAGGTAATTAATCGTCGTTTACATGATGCAGATATAGCAAGAGCCAAAATCCTGGAATTTTCCCGTATTATCGAGGTAACCAATACCATGGCTCAGGATATACATACGGCATTGACCTCTTCTATTCCTGATTTTGAAAGCGCTGTTCTTGCTTCTATAGCAAAACGGGAAAATGTGAGGTATATTGTTACCCGAAACGAAGCGAATTTTGCTGAATCTCCTGTCACGGCGATGAGTCCTGAGAAATTCATTGCCGAGGGACTAAGACAGTATTAATCGTATACTCTCATGTTGGGGCGTGTTTTTTCCGTTACTTATAATGTAGAATTCTGCACATTATAAGTGCGGAAGGTTCAGGAGTTGAAAATTGGCCGGAAAAGGAACCTTAGGTAAAGTTATCGTTCTGCTGCTTCTTATCGTTATACTCTCAATTGCGGCAATTCTCTGGTTTGACTACCTCGGAGTTATCCAGGCGAAGTCTCTGTTCGCACCGGTGGACCGGAGTCTCGGCATGGAACCTCAGACCGGGGTTGCTTCCGCTCCCGACGCGTATGCCGACCTTGACGCCGACAGGCTCCAGACACTGTTGGAAGCCGATGATACCCGGGAAGAGGAACTGAACAAGCGGGAGGGCGATATCAATCGCCGGGAGTCGGAAGTCCTCCAAATGG
>JAITWB010000013.1 GCA_031285525.1 Spirochaetaceae bacterium | reverse complement strand
TAAAGGGAGGATTGCTTCCGGCATCATCCGCAAGCTGCTCCAGTATCATTCTCAAGTGCTCCTGAATATCTACATTGTCAGGAGCCTTATCCCGAGCCCGCCGGGCATACATCTTCGCTTCGTTTTTTAAGCCCAGCCGATAATAGACCCAGCTGAGGGAATCAAGATAAGCGGCGCTGTCAGGATCCGCCGCAACCGCGCGCTTACAGAGCGCCAGAGCCCGCATCAGTTCCTGCCCCGACTCGGCGAGCACATAGCCCAGCCCGTTCAGTGCAGTGGGACTATTCTCGTTAACCCCCAGAGCCTTTTCGTACCACTCGATGGATTCATCGGTCCGCTTCTGTATCCAGGCGATATATCCGAGGATGCAGAAGATCTGCGCCGATTCATACCCGTTTTCAAGAAGTTTTCGTATCTCATAGTCTGCGAGGCGGACACGCCCCGTAAGGGAGTAAATCACCGCCAGAGTCATCCGGCACTGACTGGTTCTGTCGCTGTCGATACCGGAAGTCACCACCTGTTCGAGATAGAGCAGCGCATCGTCATAGCGTTCGAGCCGGGTATAGCAGAGCCCGATGTAATAAGAAAGCTCCTTCTCCTCATCGTCCTGAGACGGAAGGGAAAGAAGCAGAGAAAGCGCATCGGTATATTTTCTAAGCCGATAGAGGCGAACCCCTTCGGCAATATCATCAGTCACCGGGTACCTCTTCTAGAGCTGAAATTGCAGGTCTTCAAAGCCCCCTGCATCCGCCGTAACGGGCTGAGCATACACACGGCTCAGAGAGATATACCCCTCCTCCACCGCCCTGGCATCGGCATACTCGTCTCCCTCCGACGAAATCGTTCCGGAAACAAAATGACTGAATATATGCCCGTCATCACCATCATATATGTTCAGGGTATCGCTGTAAAATCGGCGGGAAAGGTTTGTAAACTTACATCCTTTATAAGGAACGCTGTCCAGAGCATTTATATTGAGAAACAGCCAGGGTTCACAGAGAGAAATCAGAGTCTTCAGATTATCCCGGACAAATGCGGCAAGAGGTTCGTAGTTCCACCCATTCGACGGGGAACCAAGACTGACCGCAATACCGGGAAGCCCGGTCAGACAGGCCTGACGTGCGGCGGCGGCGGTACCGGAGAACAAGAGATCCGTCCCGATATTCACCCCTTCGTTTATCCCGGAAATAACTACATCCGGCGGCGGATTCATCACCCCGTTGATGGCATTAAAGGTACAGTCTACCGGAAGCCCTGAACAGGCAAAGGCACGCTCTCCCTGAGGCTTGAGCCGTATCGGCAAGTCCGAAGAGGCAAAGGTAATGCTGTGGGAAACGGCGGAACGATTCCTGTCAGGGGCGATCACCCATACTTCGTGATCCCTTTTCAGAGCCTCCGAAAGAGCCTGAATGCCTTTCGCCCCATAACCGTCATCGTTTGTTATCAGAATCCTCATAGCATAGTTAGTCCTTTTCTACTACCGAAGCTCCCTGTACGGGCTGTACCGGATACAGCACCGGATGAAAACCAAAAATCCTTTCGTATTCTATCAGTTTTTGTCTATATGTATCAACATCCTTTTGAGACAGAATGGTATAGGTACAACCGCCGAACCCCTTACCGGTAATCCGGGAAGAAGCATGTTCCTTGCGGCCGGTAGTATCCAGCTCCATAACACGCTTAATGAGCCAATCGGTCTCGGGACAGGACATTTCAAAGAGCTCCCGCATACCGGTCTGGGACTGGTTCACTGCCCGGCAGAGGGCGGCAAAATTCCCTGACGACAGCGCATCGACGGTATTATTGACACAGTGCAACTCCTGCATGATACATATCAGCCGCCGCCGCACTTCCTCGTCGAGATCGCCGAGTACCTCTTTTACTTCTTCATTCGATGTATCGTAACCGGACACGCCGTTCCTATTCTGCCTCAGTTCTTGCAGGAGATTAAGGTTTTCCTGCGTACGGAGACCATCCTCATCCCAAACAGGAATACGGGGAACCCGGGCATCGGTAAGGAGCACCACCGCATCCTCAAACTCAAAGGGGAGGTAGTCAAACCGTTCCGCAGAGTGGTCGGTAAGGATACAGGTTCCGGGTTTGGAAAAAAGCGCCGGATAGAGATCCATGGGAAGGTTGAGCCCATTGAGGAATTCCACATTCCCCTTTTCGATCCCCAACAGGATCTGATCGTCGGTACACCGAAGGTCAAACAACTCCCGAAAGGCTACGGCAGAAGCGGCCTTGATAGCCGTGGTAATCCCAAAGCCCGACGCAGGAAGGACGTCAGAAAAAACGGTGATATTCATCCCCTTCAGCGGAAACTCCTGCTCGTTAAAGCCGTATATAATGGCCTTCACGAAATTAGCCCACCGATCTTCCCGCCTGTATTTGAGGGTCGAAAGGTTAGCCCGCTTCCGTTCCTTTAACTGGGGAAAATGAAACCGGAGCGCCGTATCCCGGCGTAACGATATGGCTACATAGACCGGAAGGTCTACAGCCATTGAGAGGGTTTTATCCCCGAAGAACCATGAGTGCTCTCCCATGAGGTGGAACCTGCCGGGAGCTCTGGCAACAATATCGGGGAAGGATTCGTACTCTGTTCTATGCGCTTCTAAAACTCTTTGCATTCTCTGGTTATCATAAAAGTAATATTGAAAGTATTCAATCAACTATAAGATAATGATAACCGAATATGCACTTTTTTTCAATTATTTTATGCTTTTTTTCCTGAATTTTACTGAAAACAGCGATCTATCCCCAATTACTATATTGGAGGAAACTATGATAGAAACCAAGCTTCAAGACAAAGAACTACTCTCGCCCAAAAATGACTTTCTCTTCAAGTTCATATTCGCAAACCCCAAGAATAGGAATATCCTTAAGGATTTTCTCATGTCTGTGCTGAACATCCCAGAAGAGGAATACAAAACGATTACCATCGTTGATCCAAACCTGCTCCGCAAACATAAGGACGCAAAACTGGGCATCCTCGATGTCCGTATCGAAACCACATCTGGTATTTCGATCAACATCGAACTGCAAGTTGACCCCTTCACGGGAATGGAACAGAGAATACTCTGGTATACCACAAAGCTTTTGTCAGAGCAGCCGGTAAAAAAGCAGAAGTATCACACCATAAAAAAGACCATATCGATTGTTATTACCGA
>JAITWB010000230.1 GCA_031285525.1 Spirochaetaceae bacterium | reverse complement strand
TTGGGAATCTGCAAAACTCCGGTATGCTGAACCACCGGAGCGTTCCTGCGGGAAAGGCCGAGATAATCGATAATCACATTCGAAGCCTCGGCAATAACAGGCGCCACGATCCGCCCCGCATAAGTCTCCCCTTGAGCCTTATTGATGACAATATACAGAATAATCTCAGGATCATCGGCAGGAAACACCGCCATACAGTTTGAAAGAAAATCGGTATCGCTGTAGCCGCCGGTCTCGGGATCCTGCATCTGGGCGGTTCCGGTTTTAACCCCTATGGGAACATCACCGATAGAAGCGCGATATCCGGTACCAACCTGGGCGGTAGTCTCCATATAACTGAGCAACTGAGCCGCAGTCCCCGGGGAGATCACATTTGGAGTTGTCTGAGGAACATTCTTCCACAATATGTTCCCGTCTGCAGAAACGATGCGGGACACACAGGACAGATTCACCCGGTTTCCGCCGTTGGCAATGGCCGAAGCGGCCTGCACCATCTGTAGCGCAGAAACTCCTACCTCCTGCCCCATCGCAATGGTAGGTTTGGAACGGGCGGACCAAAACCGGTCGGCGGTGGTCTTAAGAAGTCCCGCAGTCTCCCCAGGAAGGGGAATCCCTGTCCGTGAACCAAAGCCGAATTCCCGCAGTTTTGCGAGAAACGCCTCGGACTGCACGGTCTGGCTCATCTGGGCGATGGCGTCATTGCAGGAAAACTCCAGCGCCTCCCGGGCAGTAACCCAGCCGTGACGATCCAGACAGTTTATCCGCACCCGCTCCCCGTTGGTACTGCTGATATCAAACACCCCGTCACAGAGAAACCGATCTGCGTCCCTTATTCCGTTCAGCTCAAGAAATGCCGCCACCGAATAAATCTTGAACACCGAACCGGGCTCATAACTATCCAGCGCAGGTCTATCCCGTCTCTGTGCATTCGTTGCCGCAGGATAGGTGTTCAGATCCGGCGAGGGAAGACTTATATAGGAAAGAATCTCACCGGAATCCACATCCGCGGCGAGGATCATCATCGATTCAGCCTGGGTCTGGGCTATCGAAGCCCGGGCGATCTGCTCAAGCCGATACTGGAGATCCGCATCGATGGTAAGCACGATATTGTACCCTACAGCGTGGCTCACCGCATGGTCCGCAGTATCCCTAAACCGGGGGGCAAGGCTCGGCTGGTACGACCGCTCGATCCCCGAAAGCCCTTCCCCATCGTCGCCCATAAAACCGATGAGCTGCGCCGCCAGAGTATTAAAGGGGTAGGTACGGCTTATCACCGAATCGATGGTAAGTCCCCGCAGTTTATAATCCCGCACCGTCTTCCGCAGGGCATCGCAGACAGTCTGACTCACCTTCTTCTTGAGAAAGATAAAATTGGATGGTGCATTCGTAATCCGGGAAGAGATATCAGAGGGAGACATTTCCAGAATAGGAGCCAGATGGGTTGCCATCACCTCCACATCCCGCACATCAGACTTCGTAATCCCCACATTATAGAGGGTCGTCTGGATAGCCAGAATCTTACCGTTCCGGTCAAAGATAGTCCCCCGCTGAGTAGTTATCTCAGGCGCCGGCTCAGCGGGAGCATCCCCCAACATTACCACCGCATAGGAACCGATAACGGCCGCAAAAAAGAGGAAAACCAACGCCAGAAACACACACAACCGCCGGCGGGAAATAAACGTTTTCATTTCCATAAAACCCGTCCCCTGATATCATCCACCGAAAGAAACCCATAATCCCGGGAGTCCGTAGAGAACTCAGGATTATCCCCAAGAACAAACACCATATCGAAGGGAACATATTCGGCGTGTTTCAAACGCTGATACTGTGATTCTATTAATAGTATATTCTTAGTTCCCACCGTCAAACTATACTCCCTTCCATGAGAAAATTCCAGAGCTTCACCGCCTACGGCAACACACCGCTTTATCACATATCGGTTATTCATAGGGAAAATAACAATATCATCTTTCTCAGGTGAATCCCAGCGAATCAAATAGTTCCTTTCAAAGGGATTGAACAAACCATAGGCGAGTTTATTCAGCACCACCCACTCACCCTCTTTCAAAGATGGGGACATCGATTTCCCGGAGACATACAGCACATCAAACACGAAAAAACGCAGAATACAACCTATCGCCAAACCGGCAAGAATACTCATCCCGTAAAAAAGGCGCTTACTCATTTTTCTATTCTAATAACAGAACAGAATCCTGTCGATAGTAAAAGCATGGGTGTTTTACATTATTCACAACAGAATATCGCAGGTATCTCCGCACGGAATGCCGCAGGTATTTCCGTCAACTACGGCGCCTCCACAACGGAGATGCTCCTCAATTCTCAGCAACCCCTCAGACGTCCCGGCAAAGGCGCGGCGCAAGGCGCAGTCAGGGAATTCAAAAAAGGGCTTAACGAAACCGCAAAAAACCTCTCAGAGTTGGTGCAGACAGGGACAGCGCTCTTCGTCAAGTGCAGAATGCTCCTCCTCGCCCTTGCAGCGGGAACCTTCTTACTGACAGGCTGGCAGGCGGCGGTTTACCTCATACACCTGCATGTCCGCCCCGTCTCCTTTCAGATAACTGACTCTCTGGACAGAAACTCCGCAGCGCACTCGCTCCAACAGTTTGTACTGCCCACCCCTGAGCCTCAGGAAGAAGCGCAGGCAGCGCACCCCCTCCCGGCTTATACCGAACCGGTGAGTTACCAAACCTATACAGTAAAAAGCGGCGACAGCATCAGCTCTATTGCGAGACGATCCGGATTGACGAATATCTCGACCCTCATCTCGGTGAACACCATCGAAAATGCCAAGCGTATCCGTCCGGGACAGTCCATGCTCATCCCCAGCAGGGACGGCATCATGCACACCGTAAACCGAAGCGACACCCTCCTCGGTATCGCAGACAAATACAGCATAACCATGGACATGCTGGTAGACTCAAACGACCTCTCCTCTGCGGTGATCCATACCGGGGACAGACTCTTCATCCCCAATGCCACACTGGCTTCCCTGGATCTCAAAAAGGCGATGGGAGAACTCTTCATTGACCCCCTGGTCAGCTGGCGGCTCACCTCCCCCTACGGAGAACGCAAAGACCCCTTTACCGGAGTACGTTCCTTCCACACCGGCCTCGATATGGCCGCCCCCCCGGGAACCCCCATCAAGGCGTCCTTGGACGGAAAAGTATCCGTAGCGGGATTCAGCAATGTCTATGGAAACTACGTCATCATCACTCACGGAAACGGCTACCAAACACTCTATGCCCACATGACGAGCTACTCTGTCCGGAAAGGCCAGACAGTGCTGCAGGGAGCGGCAATCGGCAAAGTAGGAAGCACGGGATACTCCACCGGTCCCCACCTACACTTCACCGTCTATCAAAACGGAAGAACCGTAAATCCTTTTGAATTCCTCAATTGATATTACCCGTAAAGAATGGTATATTAATCATATAGATGGGGGAATATATGCAGCCTGTTATTGTATGCCGTTCCTGCGGCAGAACCATTGATAAAGAATACATCTACTGCCCCTGGTGCGGAACCGCTCTGGCCGCGCCTGACGAAGGGGCGGAGTTTATACAGACTGCCCTGGACCGTCTGGCGCCGATACAACAGAAAGGGTGCTACGGCAGGATCGACCGGATGGAGACCACACTTCAACAGATGGAAGCGGATCTCTCTCTTTTTATTTC
>JAITWB010000228.1 GCA_031285525.1 Spirochaetaceae bacterium | reverse complement strand
TATTCCTCCGTTATTTCTTGGAAACAGCGTTGAACTTACACGCCTTGAGACATTCACCGCACTTGAGACACTTGCTCTGGTCGATGACGTGCATGCTCTTCTTTTCCCCGGTGATGCAGTTTGCCGGACAGCGGCGGGCGCAGGCTCCGCAGCCGATACAGCTGTCGTTGATGGTGAAGCTGACCAGGTGCTTACATTTTCCCGCTTCGCATTTCTTGTTTACGATGTGGTCGATGTATTCCTGTTCGAATTTCTTAACCGTCGAGAGGGTTGGATTGGGAGCTGACTGACCGAGGGAGCAGAGAGAGGACTTCTGCATGGCGAAGCCGATATCCTTCATCTGCTGCAGATCGCTGAGCTCGCCGTTGCCTTTGGAGATTTTGTCCAGGATACGGTAGAGCTGGCGGGTTCCGATACGGCAGGGAGAGCATTTTCCGCAGGATTCGTCAACGCAGAATTCCATGTAGAACTTTGAGACGTCTACAACGCAGTCATCTTCGTCCATGACGATCATACCGCCGGAGCCCATCATTGAGCCCATCCGGGTGAGAGAGCCGAAGTCGATAGGCGTATCGAGGTCTTCTTCGGTGATGATTCCACCTGAGGGACCGCCGGTCTGGACGCCTTTGAATTTCTTGCCGTCCTTGATGCCGCCTCCGATTTCGAAGATGATCTCACGCAGAGTGGTTCCCATAGGGACTTCAACCAGGCCTGAGTTCTTGATTTTTCCGGTGAGGGCGAAGACCTTTGTTCCCTTTGAGTCTACGGTTCCTATTTTGGTGAACCAGTCTGCCCCTTTGGTGAGGATGACAGGAATGTTCGCCCAGGTTTCGACGTTGTTGATAATGGTCGGTTTTCCCCAGAGTCCGCACTGTGCAGGGAAGGGGGGTTTGGGGGAGGGCATTCCCCGCATTCCTTCGATGGAACGCAGCAGGGCTGTCTCTTCACCGCAGACAAAGGCTCCCGCGCCGAGGCGGATTTCGATATCGAAGTCAAAGCCGCTGCCGAGGATGTTTTTCCCCAGGAGTCCCGATTCGTGGGCCTGTTCCATGGCTATCTTGAGGCGGTCGATGGCAAGGGGGTATTCCGCACGGATGTAGACGAAGCCCTGGTTGGCGCCGATGGTCTTGCCGCAGATGGTCATGGCTTCGATCACCGAATGGGGATCCCCTTCGATGGTGGAGCGATCCATGTAGGCTCCGGGGTCGCCTTCGTCGGCGTTACAGACGACGTATTTGACGTCTCCAACGGCCTTCATTCCCGCTTCCCACTTGATTCCTGTGGGGAAACCTGCGCCGCCGCGGCCGCGGAGTCCCGATTTCTTCACTTCGTCGATGATCTGCTGGGGAGTGAGCTCAAAGAGAGCTTTTTCCAGGGCAAGATAGCCGTCACGGGCGATGTACTCGTTGATGTCTTCGGGGTTGATGACACCGCAGTTACGAAGGACGATACGGAGCTGCTTCTGGTAGAATTCGATCTCTTCTACCGAGTCGATGCTCTTCTTTTCCTTTGAATAGAGCAGCCGGGGAACTTCCCGTCCCTTGACGATCTGCTCGGCGATGATGTCCTTTGCGTCTTCGGGCTTTACCTCTACATAGAAGGAGTCTTCGGGGAGCACCTTTACGATAGGGCCTTTCTCGCAGAAACCGAAGCAGCCGGTTTTGACTATCTGAACCTGATCGAGGACGTTGTGATTTTTCGCTTCTGCGATGAGGTTCTTATAAATTTCGTCGGCGTTGCTGGATTCGCATCCTGTTCCGCCGCAGACAAGAATATAATGGTTATACGCCATGGGTGTAGTCTCCTAGTTCTTAATGATATCGGTGGAGGGGCGGTCCAGGATGAGTTTGTCCAGGAGTTCCTTGTGTACCAGGTGCTTTGCCACAATGGTTTTCGCCACATCCGCAGTGACATTGCCGTAGATAACCGTGGGCATGTCGGGTACGATAACTTCGACAGTGGGTTCGCTTGAACAGAGTCCCATGCAGCCTGTTTGACGGATGATTACATCTCCTGCCAGACCCTTTTCGTCGAGGGCCTGGATAAAGGCTTCCAGGGTTGCTTTTGCTCCTGCGGCGATACCACAGGTTCCCATACCGACGATTACCTGTATGCTTTTTCCGTCGGTATCACGTTTTTTCATCTCCTGCTGCTTCTCTCCGCGGAGACGGCGCAGTTCTTCAAGGGACATTTTTGCCATTTCTATACTCCTATGTCTTGTGTCATTCTGTGCGGAATGTATTCCGTGAGGGAAGTCACTCCGCCTCCTCCAGTCCTTCGAGGTAGGATCCGAGGAGAATCAGGGCTTCCGCATCATCCAGGGAGCCGAGGGCGTCGATTAGTTCTGAGCGCAATACCCGGTAGTCAAGGGTTTCGTTTTTTTTCGTCACCTTTCGTATAATTTCCATTTCATAGGGTTCCGGAAAGGTCAGTATTTGACGAAAAAAGCCGGTGATACTGCCGATAGGCGGCGTATCGATGTTGGTCATGTCTGTTTTGCAGAAGACCGTCGTTCCGATACCGGGTTCCGATGTGATATCCCATTCTCCCCCTGTTGAAGAGGCTGTTTGTATGAGAAAGGGAATCCCGAGTCCCACCTTTCTGTTAGGGTGTTTCTTTCCGTCGGTGTAGAAGGGGTCTTTTACCCGCTTGAGATCCTCCGGAGAGATGCCTTTTCCGTTGTCACGGATGTACAGGGTTAGATGAGTGTCGGTTTCGGTGAATTCCACCGTGATTCTTGACGAACCCGCTTCTATTGCATTTTGAGTAAGGTCCGTAAATAGATCACAGAGGGTATAATGCACTGGTGCTACTGATCTCCGTACTTATCGATGATTCCCTGCATCTGGCTCTTGGTCAGTTTTCCGTATACTTCTCCGTTTACGGAAAGAACCGGAGCGAGACCGCAGCAGCCGATACAGCGTACCGGTTCGACAGAGAATAAGCCGTCCGGTGTGGTGATCTCTCCGGCGCCGAGTCCGAGAATGCCCTTTGCTTCGTCAATGAGATCCTGTCCTCCCTTGAGATAACAGGCTGTTCCGAGGCAGACGGACATGATGTTTTTTCCAGGCTTTGTGGTCTTGAAGAAGTGGTAAAAAGACATGACGCCGTATACCCGGGCAAGCTGGGTGTCCAGCTTTTCGGCTACCAGCCGGGCATCCTCTTTGGAAATATATCCCTGTTCCTGCTGTACCTTGTGCAGAACCATGATCAGATTTCCGGGTTTGTTTTTCCAGTCAGTGATAAACTGTTCGAGTTCCTTTGAGAACCCCATTGGGGCCTGAGCTTGAGTCATGAATCCTCCTGATCGATAAAAATCTATCGGTTTGAAACGATAATTGTCGTTAGGTGCTGTAATTCTCTCCAATATACCCTGAAATGCCGAAAAATGCAATGGAATGATACGATCGTTTTTTATTTTAGCGGTTCATGTTTTTTTGTTGATAGTATGATAGAATAGCCGGAATATGAAAGACTTTTATTATCAAGATTCTGATCTCGGTTGGCACAACGGCACGGCTAAAGTATGGGCTCCTGCCGCTTCCGGTGTAAATCTGCTTATATACGGTGATATGGCTCAGGCGGAAACTGATTTTTCCGCTCCCGAAAAATCCATGAATGGGTCGGTACAAGGGAAACGGGTTCCCATGGATAGGCTTGAACAGGGTGTTTGGTCGGGAGCGGTTCCGGCGGGCAGCTATTATATGTATGAGATCGATAACGGCGGGGAAGTGTACCGGGTTTGTGATATCTATGCGGTTGCTGCGTCCCCTGATTCTGTTGCGGCTTTGGCGGCGGATATTAACGCTCCTGGTTCCAAGGCTATGCCTGTAGGGTGGGGGAGTTATTCCAATCCCTTTGGGGATGACAGAAAGAGTAAACGCTATACTGAAGCGGTTATCTTTGAGATGCATATACGGGATTGGTCGAGAGCGTTTTTTCCTGAGAGTACCGGGAAATTCGCCGACATTACTGCGGCATTGGGCGGACACTTTCCTCAGGGGAATGGGTTTGGTGACGGGATATCCTTCGGCGCATATTTGAAGGATCTGGGGGTGACCCATGTGCAGCTGCTGCCGGTGTTTGATTACGCCCAGAGGAATGC
>JAITWB010000224.1 GCA_031285525.1 Spirochaetaceae bacterium | reverse complement strand
GGGAGATACCTTCCGGTTTATCGTGCTTGGCTGTATGACGGTACTAGCGTTTGTGGTTTCGGTTGTGACGTTTCGGTGGGAGTGAGAAAAAACGGGGAACAGGGGGTTTCCCGTTTTTTCTCTTGAGGAAGCAGCTTCGCCGCTTCCTCAGCCTGGATGGGTGGTCGGCAGTTATTGCATACACGTATCAGCTATTTTCCGTGCGTCGTTCTTTTTGAATTCCTTGTTCGTCTTTTTCAAGTCGCTTTTGATTTTTTTGATATCCTCCTGGGGCGGAAGGTTTTCAGGAAGAGTTCCGCCCATGCTTCGAATAGCATTTCTGACTTCTCTTCCAACGGATTGCGCTGCAACTTCCAGAGCTGTTTGACCGTAAATATTCTCCCGTTTGATTTTCGCTTCTGTCTGGGTTATACGGAATATATTGGCTCCCAGTTCTTCTGATCCCATAAAATCAAAGAGCGGGCGTTCGTCAGGAAGTCCCTTTAACTCTTTGATTTTTTTCAGGGGCATATTGTACAGTCCTATATAGCCGCGGTTTTGAAAATAGGCGTAATTTATCACACCCGACTGTTTTACGGTGGAACTGAGATTCTTTTCGTGGTCTGTTACTTCCGCTCTGAGTGATACCCTCTCAACATCTTCGTTGTCCCTGATATATTGCTGTACCGTGGCAGTGAAGGCTGCAAAATAGGCTTGGGCTTTGGCAACGATAGGCTTTTTGATGTCAGAATTAAGGGTTATCAGGTAGCAGGCAAACCGGGATAATTTGAAGTCTTTGAACTTTTTCCCGCCTGTTTCTTTCCATTCTTCCCTAAAATTATCGCTTGTGTCTATATTTGAACTCAAACAGACCAATAAGGCTTTCTGAATAGGCTTCATCGTTGGAGAATAATCTGCATATCCAAGCATATGCATAAGCTCAGATGCATACCACCACAAATGGCCGTTTTGATGACTTGAATTTTCAAATAACGGAGTATCACCGTCAAAATACTGATTCATTTCATGATTATCCATATCTTCTCCTTTGGAACACTGTTCTATAAAGAGGATTATACCGTAAATTGAAATAATTGCAAGAGCATTTTTGAGTTTTTTCAATTGCCAGCAATTGTTGACCATATGCGCCCGTTTTGATACCTTTAATCGTATGTATCGAATCGGTCAGTTTTCACGGATGACACGGGTAACGGTGAAAGCCCTGCGGTTTTACGAGGAAGAGGGGCTCATCGAGCCTGCTCATATCGACCCTGCCACGGGATACCGCTATTACGACTCAAACCAGCTGCCGCTGATGCACCGTATCGTGGCGCTCAAACAGTGCGGCTTTCCGGTGGCTGAGATAAAGGCAGTACTTTCGGGGAAGAAAACGGAAAGCTGGTTCAAAAAACGGAAGCAAGAGCTGGAGGAGCAGGTTGCCAGTACTACTGCACAGCTTGCATCGATTAACCATTACCTTACGCTGTTTGAACAGGAACAAAAACTCCCTTATGAAATCGTTCTTAAAGAACTCCCCAAAGTGCTCGTATACAGCAAACGGATGGTTCTTCCCTCCTATGACAGCTATTTTGTTGAAATACCCAAAATCGGCAAAACCGTTACCGATATGAATCCCGGCATAAAATGCGTCACCGATCCGCCCTACTGTTTTGTCATTTACCACGACGGCGAGTATAGGGACACTGATATCGATATCGAATTCTGCGAAGCCGTTGATCGGCGGGGCATCGAAACCGATGGCATCATCTTCAAAGTCATCGAAGGGGTTCCCGTGGCGGCGTGCGCTCTGCATCAGGGACCCTATGCCTCTCTGCCCCAAACCTACTCGGCGGTCTTCAAATGGATCGAAGACAACAACTATCAGATCAGCGATTTCCCCCGGGAGTCCTACATCGACGGAATCTGGAACAGGGCAAATCCCGACGAATGGATCACAGAGATACAGTTTCCTATCGTACCCTGTGACCCCTTCACCGATATTACTTAGCGGATATCCGCCTGAGCGCTTGCCAGTATCTGCAGCGCCGTGGTTAGTCCTTCTGTGCCTGGTACGATGGTTCCGCTGGAACCATCAACCGCTCCCTGTCCCACCGGCCTGAACTGAACCGTTGCTGTCTCCCCTGCAACGAAACGAGCCTCATACACCACCGAAGGCTGACCATTCACGCCTGAATAAGAGGGAGTCCCTTTCTTTGCTTTCTCCGGCCAGAATTCGTTGTAATCAAAACTGGTATTCACTTCCAGCTTGATCGCATATTCCCTGCCCCGGTACAGGGACAGAGCATCATCTGTTGCTGTGACTGTACCTTCCGGCGTAGCTCCGGTAACGGCGTCTACATCGGCGTCATCTTTTCCTTCAGCCCTTCCGGAGGTGAAGAACCACACAGGAAGCGCCTCGGGCCGCCCCGCCTTGGGTGCCGCCTTCCACTTCTTGTTAGAGGCGCTTCCTGTGACCATCAGCGTTTTCAGATATCCGCCATCCCCGTCTTCCAGCCACACGGCAGTCTGCGGGGTTTTCCAGGTTGAAAAAATGAATATCTGCATCTTTGTCTTCCAGAATTCCCCTGGTGATATTGATACAGAGATACTCACCGGAGTTTGTAAAGCTTCCGGTTGCTCTTCCTTTACTGCATCTGTTTGTGAAAAAACAGGCGCTGTGAGAAGCATCACAAAAAGAGCCGCAGCATACATGTTTCGTTTCATCTGTCTTTCTCCTAATAGCTTCTATATATTATTCCCGGAAAGTATCACTGACAGACAGAGGTCTATCATTCTGTCGGTAAACGCCCTTCCTCGATTCCAATATTCAGGTACGGTACGGTTAAGCAGTACCGTTTCAACTGCCCCCCATACGGCGGCAATACATAAAGAGGTATCCATCAGTGTATCTGTGCTTGAAGACAAGCCTTCGGCAACTGCCGTGTCGAGGAGGGTTTTCGCTGCTCGGGTACTTTGTTCATATGTTGCCAACTTCTCGGCAGATGCGGTGACATTGGGTTTGAGCCGGCTCATAACGAGAAGGGCAATCCTGGGGTTTTCCAGCGCCCAATCCCGAAAAGCGATAAGCATAAGCCGCAGTTGTTCCGCCGTTGAATAAGACTCGGACACTTTTTTCATAATGTAGGTATCCATTCCATGGAGGCAGTCGATTTTCACCGTCTCAAACAAGCTTTCTTTGTCTTTGTAGTAATAATAGAGCGTCGTAGCCGTTACCCCGCAGGCAGCAGCAATCTCCCTCATACTGATTTCTTCCGGTTCCTTACGGATAAGCAGTTCGAGACAGGTATCTTTTATCTTCTGTTCCAGTTCCGGATTCGCTGCACGCATGATACTCTCCTTGCCTAATACAAGTAACTTAATACGTATAAGATAACTGTGTTAAGTTATAATGTCAATACAGACATCTGTTCTGATATTTGTTTCAATGAAGGAATTATGCATCCCGAAGAAACAACCCCGCTTCTTGGGGAATCGAAGATTCCTCGATAATCCGCTCCCGCATTGATTTCATATATGTCGAAGGGGAAGAGAGCCGCATCTTGCGGTATATCCGCGAGAAGTACAGCGGATCCTCATAGCCGACCCGGGCGGCGGCGTCTTTTATCGAAATGTCCGGTTCTGCGGTGATGATGCTTTCGAATTTCTGGATCTTCATAATCGTACAGAGTTGCTTAAAGCTCATGCCCAGTTGTTTTTTTACCGCATGGGAGACGGCGGATCTGCTCCGGTTTAAATCATCTGCAGCGTCATCGAGTTCGATCTGTTCGGCGATGTGTTGATTGATCCAGAGCAATACGTTCTCGGCAAGGGTAGGGCGGCGGACACGCACATAGTCTCGGGTTATCACGAAGGCGATGAGCATGGAAAACAGGTTGAGCATATTCTTTACCGTTTCCCCGTTAAAAAAAGGCTGTCTGTCGTAGGCGCTGCGAAGCTCCTCCGTGTCGAGACCCCGCTTTTTCCATTCCTGCATAATATCTTTTGGAACCTCGGTGTTTGTTCTGAACTGTCCCAGCATGGCATAGCCTATGAGGGCGCCGTCAACTTCCATGGGAAGCACCGCTTCGGAACAGCCTGCATGACACTGGTAGATGGTCAGCTTGTTTTTGGTTCCGCAGTGACTGCACATTAGTTTATCTTGACGGCAGCAGCGGTAACGGTAACGGAGCCCCTTCTGTATGAGCTGGCAATACTGGGAGCCGGGATTCTGCAATCCTACGATAAGTTCTTCTATATCTTTGGAGAAGACTGTTATTTTTACCCTAAAACAGTAGGCAAAACTGTCGATGAGACGCTGTACTTCTTCGTCGAAAAAGAGATTCATTTTATTCGCCATAAAGCTATTTTATAATAAGATTGCACAATTGTCCATGTTTCTTTTTTGTTTCCCCATTCACGCCAACCTTTTTTCGGGGGACAATAGAGTCATGAAAGAAGAGAAAAACAGATTGGAGCTGCTGCAAGCGATTCTCCCTGATTTTGTGATATACGGTGAATTCGTGGAAGCGAAGCCTTTTGGAAGCGGTCACATAAACGGAACCTTTGTCTCGACCTGGAATCAGGCGGGAACCCGGGTGCGGTATCTGCACCAGCGGATAAACGAAATCGTGTTTCATCATCCTGATGAAGTGATGGATAATATTCAGCGGGTCACCTCCCACATTATGAAGAAACTGGAACTTGCAGGAGTTCCCGACCGGAGCAGGAGGATATCCCAGGTTGTTCCCGCAAGGGACGGCAAGCCCTATGTTCGGGATGAGACCGGCGGCTGGTGGCGTACCTATCTTTTTATCGAAGATGTGCGGTTCTGCGAAATCGCCGAATCCCCCGACCAGGCACGGATGCTCGGCACTGCGGTAGGGAAATTTCAGAAGCTCTTGGCTGACCTCCCGGGGCCGAGACTGTACGAGACGATACCCCATTTTCACGACATGGTGTTGCGGTACCGCCGTTTCGACGAAGTACTCGCAGAGGACAGCTGCAATCGCGCCGCAGGAGCCGCCGCAGAGATAGCCTTCCTGAACGAGAACCGGGAGCGGGGCGAGCGCATCAGCCGGAAGTTTGTTCACAGCGGAGCCTCCGATGATGAGTCCAGCGCGCTGCGCGTTGTGCTGCACAATATGCTCCCTGAGCGTATTTGCCACAATGATACGAAGATAAACAATATCCTCTTCAATGAGGAACTCACCGAGGGCATTTGCGTTACCGACCTGG
>JAITWB010000201.1 GCA_031285525.1 Spirochaetaceae bacterium | reverse complement strand
TAGGGAGCTCAGGGAGGTGCGGCACGCTTTGCGGCAACCCTCCTTGTTTGCGCAGGCGGTGGTGCTGGAGGCACTGTGAATTCTTCCCGTGCCATACTGACGGCATGGAAAAAGGAACCCGCTCTGGAACACAAGAAAAACGCCGGGGAACTCACTATGGACGATATCGCAGAAGCGGCAGGGCATGCCGCCTTTATCGCCAGGGCGGAATTGACAGGAGCGGCAAAGAGCCTTTCCGAGGGAATACTCAAATGACGTGTTCGTCCCCGCCGACGGCAGGAATAGCCTCAGTCTCCTCCTGCACCGAAATCGCACCGTCGATATACAGTCTCATTCTCTCTCTAAAAGAGAGCCCTTTGCCGGGTTATGCTTCTCCGCTTCCGGGACAGTTTTATATGCTCCGAGCCCGTCCCTCTGCGGTATTTCTCGGTCGGCCGATCAGCTTGTACCGCAGTACCGGCAAGGAGCTCGAATTTCTCATACTGAAGAAGGGAACCGGAACTGCGGAGCTTTGCTCCCTGCGGAATGGTGACACGGTGGATCTCCTCGGTCCTCTGGGTAACACCTTTCCCGCTCCGACAGTATCCTCTCAGACAAGAGTCGCCATCATCGGCGGAGGCATCGGCGTTGCCCCTGTGGCAGGATTCGCCGCAAGTCTCCCCGAGGGTTCCTACGATTTTTTCGCCTGTTTCAGGAGCGGAACCTATGGACTCGAACGGATTAAGCCCAAAAGCCTCCATATAACAACGGAAGACGGCAGTGCAGGGGTGAAAGGAATGTTGTCTCATATTTTTAATGAAGATACCCTCCGCTCCGGCGGCTATGGAGCGGTATATGCCTGCGGTCCCGAAGGAATGCTGAAATACGTACAGAAGCTGTACTGTGCAGAGAAAGAACGCTCTCCCGAGAACCCTGTTACCTGCTTTTTGAGCCTGGAACAGCGGATGGCTTGCGGCGTGGGAGCTTGCCTCGGCTGTTCCATTCAGACACGATCCGGTCTGCGCCGCTGTTGTGCCGACGGCCCTGTTTTTACCGCAGAGGAGGTACTTTTCTCGTGAGCGATTCAAATCTGAAAACCCCTGACCTTTCGGTTACCATAGCGGGGGTACTGTTTAAAAACCCTGTCATCGCCGCCTCGGGAACCTTTGGGTACGGCAGCGAATACGCTTCTGTTTTTGACGTCTCCCGTCTGGGGGGCATCTGTTCTAAGGGACTCACTTTGGAACCCCGTTCCGGTAACGGCGGGATACGGCTTCAGGAAACCCCTTCGGGGCTGATCAACTCCATCGGGCTGGAAAACCCCGGCATCCCTGCTTTTATCAGTGAAAAACTCACCGGCATGATGCAGCTTGGGTCTGTTATTATCGCAAACCTTTCCGGCTCCTGTCAGGAGGACTACGCTGAAGGGGCTCGGTTACTCGATAGGACTGCGGTGGATATGATAGAACTGAACATTTCCTGCCCCAACGTCAAAGCCGGGGGTATGGCATTCGGTCTCGATCCGGCGGCGGCGGGAGCCATCACGGCGGAGATACGCAAGCAGACTGCCAAGCCCTTGATAGTTAAACTCTCCCCTAATGCACCGGATCTCAGTGCGGTTGCTCTGGCGGTAACCAAGGCGGGCGCCGACTGCCTGAGCTTGGTCAATACTTTTCAAGCCATCGCCATAGATACCGAAACGGCTCGTCCGGTGTTCAAAAATATCACCGCAGGATTGTCAGGGCCGGGGATAAAACCTATAGCCCTCAGAATGGTCTGGGACACCGCAAAGGCGATGCGAACTCTTCCAGAAGCGGAGCGGATACCCATAATCGGACTCGGCGGCATCGCCTGCTGGCAGGACGCCGTGGAATTCATCTTCGCCGGAGCTTCTGCCGTACAGGTGGGAACCGCAGGATTTGCAAATCCTCTCGCCATGATGGAGATCATCGACGGTCTTGAGTCTTTTATGCTTCGCAAAGGCTATCACTCTGTTGCGGAACTCTGCGGAAAGGCGTTGGATAGCGTTTACTGATCAATTGATAGGTGATAAATGATAGTTGATACGTGCAGCAGTCGTCGATCATCTTGACTCTTTAAGTCGCATCGTAGTATAAATAAAGTTCACGGCGGCAGAGGTGAAATCCCTGAAGGGTTGACATTCCGATCCGCAGATGTGTATAGATTGGAAGATAGAGGTGAAAAATGTACGCACTTGTTGAGTATAAAGGCAAACAGTTTAAGGCCGAAAAGGGCGCAGTCCTTCAGATCGACAAACTGGACGCTGAAAAAGGCGCAGCTCTTGCTATCGATACTGTCGTTCTCGTTAATAATGACGGCACTATCAGCGTGGGCGCTCCCTATGTAAAGGGTGCCAGCGTTAAGGTGGTTGTTGAAGATACTTTCAAAGATAAGAAGGTCATCGTATACAAATATAAAAGCAAGAAAGACTATCACCGTACTATCGGTCATCGTCAGCAGTATACCAATGTCCGGGTTGAGGATATTGTAACCGCATAAAGAGCGATGATTCACGCGGAACTCCGGTTTTTTGCGGAAGGGGGACTCTCCTTTTGCGATGTAGCAGGGCATGGAATGTCCGGCAATCCCGGTACTGATATCGTCTGCGCCGCAGTAACGGTGCTTGTCCGTACAACGGCGGCGCTTCTTTCAGGCAGGGACGATATTTCTCTGACGATTAAAACTGCAGGGCGGGGTTCTCTTGGGTTTCGGGTGGAAAAAAGTGCAGAGTTGCGGGAAGCGTCTCTGCGGTCTTTTCTTGTATACGCTGGGGAGTTTCTCCGTGAGGGGCTTTGTTCCCTGGAGACTGAATTCCCTAATTCCGTTCGAGTGCGGACGGAAACTGAAAAAGAATGATAGGAATGGAGGCATACTATGGCTCGTAAGAAAGGCGGAAGCGGCGCGAAAAATGGCCGCGATTCAAATCCCAAATATCTCGGTGTAAAAGTATTCGGCGGTCAGACTGTCTCTGCCGGTTCCATCCTGGTTCGCCAGCGGGGAACAAAGATCCATCCCGGAAACAATGTGGGGCTGGGTCGGGACGATACCCTGTTTGCAACAGCCGATGGTGTGGTGACATATCACGAACGCATGGGAAGAAAGCTTGCATCAGTGCTCGATTTTTCTGTAACATCCGCCGAAGCCTAAGCCTCGTTTTAGTAGAAACGAAGAGTATTTTAGCTGGATGATTAAATTTGCCGATGAAGCGCTTATAGAAGTCTCCTCCGGAAAAGGCGGTAACGGTTGCATAGCTTTCCGGAGGGAAAAATATGTGCCCAGAGGCGGTCCTGC
>JAITWB010000183.1 GCA_031285525.1 Spirochaetaceae bacterium | reverse complement strand
CCAAAAGAATATCTCCCAATATTGTTCCGCCATAAAAAAGGATATTTTTGAAAACCGGATGCATCCGTGAAGAGTCATAAAACTTTCCCATCCCATAATGAAAAGCCGAAAACACATCCGTTGCTATTGCCAACGATTGCGCCATACTGGGACTGGTATAGGAACCGAAAAACCCATACCCCATCGCATCCCCCGCCTCTATTTGATACGGCAAATCAAACAGAGGAAAATCAAGCTTCAGTAATGGGCTCTCAATTTCCTCAGAGAAAACACCTACGCACATACCCGCAATTACGACCAGAACACACAAGACCTTCTTCATACAATCTCCTATTGAGATTACTATACAGCCTCGCAAAGAACTCAGTCTTTGCGGTTTTCCTGTCAATTCCTTACCAATTTCTTAACAGTCTCTGTTGAACATCTCAACAGGGGCTGTTGAGACGACTTACACGGGCTGCAGTACACCTTTGCACGGGCTGTAAGGCCGTTCAACAGGGGCTGTTTAACGGCTCAACAGTTCCTCTGCTCATTCCTCTCTTCTACCTCCTCACTTCTCCCTTGCTTCCCACTTCCCCAACAAAAACAACATACCCCTTTTCCGGCAGAAACACCCGGGCAGGACGCTCCCGCTCATGAGATGTACCAACGCAATTGAAGTACTCATCAAAGATAAAAAACGCCCCATCCGGCGAAACAGTTATCTCCACCGCCGGACCGCTTTCGGTACGGAACCAGCGTGCATGATCCGCCCTCTCGATACGGATCTCCGTGCGGTATTCAGCCCGAACTCCCGCACTTCCGCCGAACAAAAGAGGTACCCCATCGGCGGCCATATACCGGGAACCATTAACAGTGAGGTACTCGATGCTGTTTTCGGTTGAAGCGGTGATATCGTTTATGTCCCGTCCTATCTGACCCGGCAGATCCTGAAAGCCCAAGGCGGAGAAAGCGTCCCTGATAAATGCGCTTTTCAGCTGTACACCGCCATTGCGGTAAATCCCCTGACTGATATATCCCGGAACCCGCCCATCCTGGGCGATACGCAAAACAGGAGAAAAGGCATACACAGCAGAAGTATACTTTTCGCTCACCAACAGCCAATCCTTTGCAGTGCGTCTGTGCCATGTATCGGCAACAGCCTCAGGAACCGGATTTGCTTCTATCTTCTCTGCAAGGGGCAAAGCCATGGCGGTCTGACCGATACCGGGCCAGTCCTTATAGGTGCTGACCATCAGGCAGGGAGTCCCCTGTCCGTCAAGCTTGAATTCCACCGCCGTCCTCCCGGTGGTTCCAAACGCTGCGGTCTCGAAATCCTGAAAGATAAAATCCCCGCCGGTGGAGACGAACACACCCGCTCCTGTATGGAGATAGATTTGAGTCCCCTCGGTTCTCGTCCCCAGCGGAGTGAGCAGCAGCCTGTCGCCGGAAAAGGCAGCCTCTATCATCTTACCGTTATTGTATATCCCGGCATACGCCAAAAGCTCAGGCGGAATCGGTACACTTGCCGAAATACCTTGCCCCTCAGCGGCTTCCATTGCCGTATCAAACCCTTCTATTATAGTACTGTTCCTAATCGCGCCCAGCTCCTGAGGAAGTTTCAGTTCCAGAGGAATTAATTCCTCAAGCACCGCCAGCAATATCTCCTGAGCGATAATCTGCTCAAGGGCATTCTCCCCGGAAGAAACCACCGCCGCTGTCAGATTATATTCCGGCAGAACCGTCAGATTGCCGTGATAGAATTGCACATCCCCGCCCTTGGAAAGAGCGGTAATCCCCAGCCGATTAAAAGGGTACGCAGAAACCGAGTCCCAGCCTAGCCCGTAATCGATAACCGAATCGCTTGCTCTGTCCTCCATCCTTCCCCGGTAACTGCTTGAAGCCATAGCGGACACAGAAGCCTCCGAAAGGATAGGCCGTTCAGGATCGTCGGTAAAAATCGCCCCGAAGCGGCAGAGATCGACAGCAGAGGAATACATCCCTCCAGAACCGATATCATTGAGCGTCATAAGCGGAAACTCCATCCCGTTATGGTAAATCGGCGCAGTTACGGTATCCGCTGGGATACTTGCGGGAGTCATGGTGTCATCTAAACCCAGAGGCAGAAAAAACTGCTCCTCCAGATACTCCGTAAAACCCTTACCGCTCACCCGTTCCACCAGAATCTCCGCCAGAGTAAACCCGTCATTGCAATACATCGAAAACGCGCCCGGCTCATGCTTGAGCCGCTGGAATTGCAGGGAAGCAAGAAAACCGTCAATATGCTTCGGGCTGTAGTCATTCAAGAGCCAGGTATTGATACCAGTCGAACCCATAAGACCGGATGAATGGTTCAGCAGCATCCTCGGAGTAATCTCCCTGTACCGGGCATCCGCCATGGTAAAATCGGGAATATACCGAACCAGCGGCGCATCGAGATCGAGCAGTCCCTCATCGGACAATTTCATCACCGCTGCCGCGGTGAACATCTTGCTTACCGACCCAATCCCGTAGATACTTCCTGCAAAGCCCCTTTCCATGGAACAAACAAGGAAGAAACAAAACAGCGTAGCGCAAATATATCTTTTCATACCAATCTCCTCTTTATTCCCAGAATTTATTCGCAGAATTTATTCTGCGAGCAGCTCATACACAGACACATCCTTAATCCGCAGAGCCGAAACCATGGTTGCAATAACCACAAACAGAATAAGACCGATACACAGCAGAGCGAGAATTCCGTAGTGCAAAGCAAACCGCACATTACTCACACCGGCGCTCTTGAGCAGCGCCAAAAACAGAGGCGTAACAGAAACGCTCCCGGCAACACACCCTGCAGCTATCCCTATAACAGCGGCAGGCAGAAAGCTAATCCCCATCTGAAGGATCAACTCACCGGTACGATACCCCGCTGCCTTGAGTATCCCCAGCTCGACCCTCCGCTTGATAAGAATCGTCCGTACCGTCATGGACAAAACCAAAGCGATCACCGCCGCAGCTATACAAAGGGAAACCTGCATCAGCGCCCGAATACCCGCAGTCAGAACATCTATCTGGGTATTGATTTGCTGCCGATAATTGACAATCTTCTCGATCTGATACGCCGAAGAACTTCCCGAAAGAATAACCTCGCCGTTGTACATAACAGCATACTCCACACTGTTCTGACCATACAAATACAGATAGTTTGAAATCAACTCCTCCGCCCGAGCCTTTGCAGAAGCGAAGGGTCCTTGTCCCCGGGTACTCGTCCCCAGAGCCTCCTCCCCAAAAGCGGGTACCAC
>JAITWB010000179.1 GCA_031285525.1 Spirochaetaceae bacterium | reverse complement strand
CCAGGTGTTTTGTTTTTGCCCCGGGCATTGGTAAGCAGTTCCTTATGGATCTCCCTGACAAGCCTCAGGGAAAGAGGGAATCCGCCTGCAAGACGCATCAAGCCATGGTTCAACGCCGACACGTAGCTCGATACTTCGGCAACGTCATCGATAGGGGTTCCCTCGGCATCCCCTGATTCATAGCGGAGTAAATCATCCAAAGTTGACTGGGTTCCTTCGATCTGTGAGGATACTACCGCTTCTTTTCGGATATACATATAGGTAATAAGATAGGGATCTGGTGTGTTCTCCGCTACCGTTTCCACTGCACCGTTTAGCTCTCCGATAGCGATATTCGCCTTTTCGAGTATATTGGCGACTGCGGTAATATCAATAGGCGGAACCGGCGGCAGCGGATGGGGAACATAGGTTTCGTATTGTTCGCCGCCGACTAACGAGGATTTTACTAAAGTCCCTTGCAGTTCCCTTTGCACAGTCCCCCCCCATAGGTTGCAGTAATTACTGTACTTTTTATACCATACAAGAATATCTCAAACAAGACAAGTGAGAAAGTTTGACTTATGGCTTTATCTCAAACTTTCTCCAAAAGAAAGTTTGACTTACAAGGTATGAACCACCGGCTTTCGCCTCAAAGTTCTTGTTACCTTCCTTTACAAGAAAAGCACCCCAAAGATTCCCCCTGCGACGATAATCAGTATGGGATGAATCTTTGTTTTCAGCACCAGAATCAAAGCGGGAACGAAAAAGATGACCGACGGAAGGTTTACGATCTCTTGCCAATGCGAGACTCCTGCTTCTTCCTGAAAAATGCTGTACCAGTTCCGGCTGAACAGGGCAATGCTGATAACGTCCCATGCAGCGGCGGCAACCATCCCGGTAACAGCCGCCCGGAGTCCGAAAAAGGCGGAATTGACCAGCCTATTCTCCATCATCTTTGTGTAATGGCGGGCGATGATCAGAATGATGATGAGCGACGGAAGCACCGTCCCTGCGGTGGTAAAAATCCCGCCCCACACTCCGTAAAGTTCATAGCCGATATAGGTCGCCATATTGATCCCGATAGGACCAGGGGTGGATTCCGATATGGCGATCATAGCGAAAAATAGCTCCGGGTCAATCAGACCCTTTGCGACAACAGCCTCCTGCATCAAGGGAATCGCCGCAAGACCTCCGCCTATGGTAAAGAGTCCGATATAAAAAAAGACGCCAAAGAGTTCCAAAAGCCCCATCATCGAGAAGCCTCCTCTCCGGTCTTCGGTTTCTGTTTGTCCGAGAAAAGGGTCTTATACCCCAGGCCGAGAGCTGCGGCAGTGAGGATGATGAAGACACTGCTTACATCGAAAAAAGCAATAGCGGCGAAGGCTCCTACGGCGATCACCATACCGAACCAGTTCTTAACCCCGCTCTTGCCCAGTTTAAGCACCGCACTGACCAGCAGCGCCGCAACTGCTGCATTTATCCCCCTGAGCGCCTTCTGTACCCAGAGGATCTCCTGAAAATTGCTTATCAGCGACGCTATGAGCGTAATGATAATAACCGAAGGAGTGACCACTCCGATGGTCGTCAGTATACCTCCGAATATCCCCTTGCGGTTATACCCGATAAAGGTCGCCACATTGACCGCAATGATCCCCGGCGTTGACTGCCCGATGGCATAATAGTCGAGGAGCTGCTCCCGTGTCGTCCAGTCCCGCTTTTCCGCAAGCTCCCTCTCAAGAATGGGAAGCATCGCCAGCCCACCCCCGAAGGTCACCACGCCAATCTTGCAGAACACCAAAAAGAGTTCAAAGTATTCCCCTATACCGGGGTTCGTTATGGAAGTGTTTTTCATAGTTTTCTCTATTATATGATACTCCGGGGCTTAGGTTTTTTGCAAGGGAAGAGGTTCAGAGAAAAGGGTTGTGTACAGCTGTTTTGTAATGTTATAATGACCTCCGAAGGGAGGTCAGGTATGCTCAATAGGATATATATTAATAACTATAGATGTTTGGTCGCCTTTGAAATGCACTTCAATGAACTGGATGTTTTCTGCGGTATGAATGGAACAGGAAAAAGTTCTGTTTTTGATGCAATAAGACTTGTCCGGGATTTAGCGTTGGGTAACTGTTTTCTGGGCAGAGCAGGGGATGAATCAAAACATACTGTATCTCAATTGGAATTGTGCAAATGGCTTGATAGCGATGTGCAAGAATTTGAATTGGAATTTGAGGAAGATAGTCATACATTCTTGTATCAATTACACATACAACAGGTTGCAGAATATGAACAACCTCGGATCTTGAAAGAAGCAGCGTTCTTCGATGGTGAACTGCTATTCACGAGAGATTTAGAACATATTCAGCTCGGGAAACACAAAACTTTTTCATTGGATAGGAGACAATCCGCACTTTCGGTATTCCAACCTGAAAATTCAGAGAAACAGATAAAATCGCTCCAGCAAGCGCTGTCAAATTTGATTATACTGCGCCCAAATGCTCGGATTTTTGAAACTGAGAGCAGATTTGAGTCCCGGTATGCCAATCTGGATATGGGAAATATCATTTCATGGTATAGATTTCATGCTCAAGACCCGGAATGGACAGATATCTTGCGGAAATCACTGCAAATGGTATGGTCTGAGGACTTTCGATCCCTGAGACTTTCCGAAGCAGGGAACTCAATAAAACAGCTTGAATTTATTTTCTCAGATGAGAATTTTACTTTTGGACAACTCTCGGACGGTGAAAAGATGCTTGCGGCTTTATATATGATACATGCCGTATTGAGTACCGCTCGAAGCAGTTTGACTGTCTTAATTGATGAACCGGATAATTTTATAAGCATACAGGAACTACAACCATGGATGCTAGAAATGATGGGAATTGTCGATAAGACACGGCAGCTTTTTATTATTTCACATAACGCCGAAATTCTGGAAATCACGGCTTCGAACATTCATATATTTCATCGTGATAATCATAGAGCTCCCGCTCGTATAAAGCCATTGAAAGTTCTTGAAGGATTAACAATAAGTGAAGCTCTGGCACGAGGCTGGATTGGCGATTAGGAGGGCTTGCTAATGAAACGGACGCAACTGATATGCCTTCACGAAGGCAAACAGAATAGTATTGATCCCATATTTGTAAACACATTCATAAAAACCTATAACCCACAATGGCTCCGTCCTTTGCATACAGGTATGATTCGCTTGGTTCCCTGCCACGGGAAAGTGAGTTTATTGGAGCAATTTCCAAAGGAACTGAGCCAATGCGGAAAAATGGGTGGAAATACGACATTGGTCGTTATGGCTGATGTAGATGATGATTGTGAGCACTGTGATGCTTTAAAGAAGAAATATCGGCAAGCCGCTAAAGACGCACATATTGCTGACGATTTGTTCAATCAGGTTGTTTTTGTTTTTCCAAAAGATAGAATTGAGAACTGGATTCAATACTTAAACACAGGGACAACAGATGAAACGAGAGAAGGACCTCGGGTGAGCAACCCAGATGCGGTTAGTGCTGCAAGGAAGTTGGCGGAAAAATGCAAATCCGGCTCTCATAACGATGATTTTCCTCCTTCCCTTAAATGGTCGTGCAAGAACTGGAAGACCTTACTGGATAGGATGCAGCATGACTAATAGTAAACTGATTACAGCCCCTTGACCCCACGCCCACCGATAGGGCAAAATGATGTCATGAAAACCATCATTTCGTGGAACGTAAACGGAATCCGCGCCGCAGAGAAAAAGAACTTCATCCCTTGGTTATTGGAAACTGCTCCTGACGTACTTTGTGTCCAGGAGACCAAGGCTAACCCGGGACAGCTCTCTGGTGAGCTGATATCCCCGAAAGGGAATGCTCCGAGCGGAAACGATCCTGTACCGGAGGAACTCTCCTACCGCAGCTGGTGGTCTTCCGCCAAAAAGCCGGGATACTCAGGGGTTGCCATCTACAGCAAGACCGAACCTCTGGACGTAAGCACCTTCGGATACCCCGAATTCGATGATGAAGGGCGGGTACTCATCGCCGAGTACGATAACCTTTCTTCCGCAGGGAATGTCTGTGTCATCTCCGCCTACTTCCCCAACAGTCAGGAAGCGGGGGCGAGGCTTCCATACAAACTGGATTTCTGCGCCGCTATGCTGGAAACCTGCAACAGACTCACTGCCGCAGGAAAGCAGATCATCCTCTGCGGCGACTACAACATAGCCCATAAACCGATAGATCTGGCAAACCCCAAAAGCAACGAACATAACGCCGGATACCTCCCCGAGGAACGGGCATGGATGGATACCTTTACCTCAGCAGGCTATGTGGATACCTTCCGGCACTTCTGTCAGGAGCCTAAGCACTACAGTTGGTGGAGCTACCGCTTCCATGCCAGAGAGAAAAACATCGGGTGGCGTATCGACTACACCTGCGTAAACGAGGCTTTCCTGCCTGCGGTGCGGGAATCGATTATACTGCCCGGCGTACTCGGCTCCGACCACTGCCCGGTACAGATAGGAATAGACTGATATGGCGGTACGAAAGAGAAAGAAACAGTCCCTCAAGATCAAATACAATGCTCCGGTAACCCTCACCTTTTCGTTTATCGCCGCCCTGATACTTATCCTAAACCAGACCCTGTTCCCGGGACTGACAGAACTCCTCTTCGCCGTTCCGGGGCGTCTTCAGTTTCTCTGGACAAATCCCTTCAATTACATACGCCTGTTTACCCATGTGCTGGGACACGCCGGATGGGATCACCTCATCGGCAACCTCTCGTTCAACCTGCTTCTGGGTCCTCTTTTGGAACAGCGCTACGGCTCTGGGATGCTGGTAGTGATGATCTGCGTCACCGCCTTCGTGACCGGGGTACTGAATGTCTGTTTTTTCACCAGATCGGAAGAGCACACG
>JAITWB010000171.1 GCA_031285525.1 Spirochaetaceae bacterium | reverse complement strand
CGTCCTGAGCCATCGCCGCCAGCGAGTTTGCTTACCTCGTCCACGCTGACAAGGTTGAAGTCTCCCTCGATGGTGTGCTTAAGGCAGCTCGCAGCTACTGCGAACTCGATGCTCTTCTGGGCATCCATTCCCATAAGGCTTGAGTATATGAGTCCTCCGCCGAAGCTGTCGCCGCCGCCGACCCGGTCAACGATGTGTACGGCGTATTTCTTGGAGAAATAGTATTCCCCGCCGTCATAGAGCATCGCGGCCCAGTTGTTGTCGTTTGCAGAGATGGACTCCCGCAGGGTAATGGCAACCTTCTTAAAACCGAACTTGTCTGCCAGTGTTTTCGCAACCTCTTTGTAGCCGTCGTGGTTGATGCTTCCGGTGGTGACATCGGAGTTCTTTGCGTGGATGCCGAAAACATCGGAAGCGTCTTCCTCGTTGGCGATACAGACATCGACATATTCCATGAGTCCAGCCATCACCTGTCCTGCCTTCTCCTTGCTCCAGAGGTTTTTGCGGTAGTTCAGATCGCAGGAGACGGTGATGTTTTTTGCCTTTGCCTTCTTGCAGGCTTCAAGACAGATAGCGGCAACTGTGTCTCCCAGCGCCGGGGTAATTCCGGTAAAGTGGAACCAATCAACGCCGTCAAAAATCTTGTCCCAGTCGAAGTCTGCTGCAGTTGCCGCAGCAATAGAAGAACCCGCCCGGTCGTAGATAACCTTTGAGGGGCGCTGGGAGGCTCCCTTCTCCAGATAGTAGATACCCACCCGGTCGCCGCCCCTTGAGATCTTCGAGGTATCGACGCCGTACTGGCGAAGCTTATTCACTGCGGCCTGTCCGATTTCGTGTCTGGGCAGTTTGGTAACAAAGACCGCATCTAAACCATAGTTGGCAAGGGACACAGCCACATTCGCTTCACCGCCGCCGTAGGTGGCTCCCATGGTTTCGGCCTGTACAAACCGTGTATATCCCTCCGGCGCAAGGCGGAGCATGATCTCTCCAAAGGTAACAATCTTTTTCATCTCACCATTCTCCCTCATAAAACGTATCGAAAACTATCTCTGCACCAGGTGAACCGCAAACCCTGCGATTTCCTCGGTAAGATAGATGGCTTTTAACTTGCCCTTGGCATCGGTCTTTGCGGAGTCTCCTCTAAAAGTGAATCCGCTCCTTTCGAGATAGGCCTTCGCCCGGAGGATGCTGTTGGTACCGATAGCGACGTGTCCGTTGGCGCCAAGGTAGGGGGACTTCATCACTTCAACATATTCCCCGGCAAAGACAGAACTGCTTCCGGCTTTGGACTCGAAACCAAACATGGTTTCGAAGCGTTTTGCCGCCTTCAGAGCCGCTTCCTCGTTTGCACCATTTATCCCGACATGGGCGAGGGAGAAGCCCATCACAGTCTGCAGCGCCTGACGGCAGAGTGTGGTGATCTCGTCGAACTTTCCTCCATTAATAAGATCCGCAGACACCATCCAGGAGCCGCCGCAGGCAAGGACCTTCTCAAAGGAGAGATATTTTACGATATTATTCGCATTGATTCCGCCGGTAGGCATGAATTTGAGGGAAGAGTAGGGGGCTGAAACCGCCTTGATATACTCCAATCCCCCTGCCTGCTCTGCGGGAAAGAATTTAACCGCCTCAAGTCCGAATCCCAGAGCTGTTTCGATATCGCTGGGATTGGCGCAGCCGGGAGTAACGGGAATATGTTTCTGAATGCAATACTCCACGACTTTGGGGTTGAGTCCGGGGCTAACGATGAATTTCGCCCCTGCATCAACCGCCCGGTCAACCTGTTCGGTGGTAAGCACTGTTCCCGCTCCTGCAAGGATGTCCGGGGTTTCTTTGGACATCCGCCGGATCGCTTCCTCTCCCTGGGCAGTACGGAAGGTCACTTCCGCACAGGGAATACCCCCGGCGATAAGCGCCTTTGCGAGGGGGACAGCCTTTTCCACATCATCGATCTTGATAACAGGAACAATGCCGATTTTTTCAATCTCTTCGAGAACTGGGTGCATAGTAATTCCTTTATGAACAACACCCCCTATTCTATAATATGATTGGGGAGCTTGCAATGAGACCTTTCGTTTCTTTTTCCTTGACTACCTCTTTTTTACATGCTTCAATAGAATATAATAGAAGATACAAAGAAGGTAACAGGAGATATCTTATGACATATGCCCAAACGATGGCGCTGCTGGATTCGACGAGACTGCGGGAGCTTTTTGCGGAACTCTATGGCACCGGGGATGCCGTCTATGCCCGCCACCGGAAGCGGTATGCCGACCTGATAGCTGCATTCCGCAGCCGCTTTGGGGAGACCGCATCAGGCTCGGAAGAACTCGTTCCAGGTGCACCGCCATGCAGCGATGTCCGGCTATTCAGCTCCCCCGGACGCAGTGAGATAGGGGGTAACCACACAGACCACAACCTGGGAAAGGTGCTTGCTGCGAGTATCCAGCTCGATTGTATCGGCGCTGTCTCCCCGTCAAGTGACAACGCCATAACCATCCACGATATAACTTATAATGAAGATTTTTCGATAGATACCAATCATACTGAACGAGTGACCGGTGAAAAGGGGTCTATAGCCCTTGTCCGGGGAATAGCCGAAGGTTTTAAGCGATTCGGCTACCGGGTTGGCGGGTTTAACGGCTGTTTCTCCAGCGAAGTCATAGCCGCCGCTGGAGTGAGCTCTTCCGCCTCATTCGAGATGATGATCTGTATCATCCTGAACAACCTCTATAATAACGGCTCAATCCCGGTGGAACAATTCGCCCGCATCGGACAGTTCGCAGAAAACGCCTACTGGGACAAGGCCTCGGGGCTCCTGGATCAGATGGCCTGCGCTGTTGGAGGACTCATCGCCATCGATTTCTGTGACCCCGCCAAGCCTGCGGTCGAACGGATTCCCTTTGATTTTGCCGCGGAGAAATATAAACTGATTATCGTCAACACCGGAAAGAGCCACGCAGATCTCTCCCGTGAATACTCTTCGATCCCCGAAGAAATGCGTGCCGTGGCGCACATTTTTGGTCAGGAGAACCTCCGGGGGCTCACACTGGATCGTCTCGTGGAAAACCTCCCTGCTGTTCGCGCCGAATGCGGAGACCGGGCAGTACTCAGAGCCTTCCACTTTCTGGAGGAAAACCAACGGGTAGACGGCGAAGTGGCTGCCCTCAAGCGGGGTGATTTCCCCGGCTTCCTCGCCCTCATCGCCGAGTCAGGCAGCTCCTCCTGGCGGCTTCTCCAGAATACTCACATAGCCGCCCACCATACGGAACAGTCTATCCCCGTCTGTCTCGCCCTCTCGGAAGTCTTTATCCGAGAACAATGTCAAGGACGGAGTTCGTTAGAACTCGGCTCTTCAGAGCTCCGCTCCTGCGGCGTCTGCCGTGTTCACGGCGGCGGCTTTGCTGGGGTTATACAAGTCTTTCTGCCGGAGGATCTTGTTCCCGGCTATACCGAGTGGATGGAACGCGCCATGGGGGTACAAGCAGGAAGTGTTTCCCCGGTGTACGTGATGTCTATACGGCCGAGAGGGGTAGTGGAGATAAGGTAGGAAAAAAGAGCAATGAGCAGGGAGAAAGGAGAAAAGAAAGAATGGGTCAGGATTCATAGGCTATTCTTTCTTTTCCTGCGCGGCCGATTTTTTTCTCCCTTTTCTCCCTGCTCTTTTCTATTTGCTCTTTGATATATCCTACCATCGTCTCGGTTCAACCGTAGGCTTTGTTACTGTTACGTCTTCTCCTGAGGGTTCGATGACGAAGAAGCCCTTTGACAGGGCATATTCTTTTATGTCTTTGTGGATTATCGCCCCTGCCATGGCACCGAAAAACGCTCTTTTGTCGTTGCGCTCATCAGCATACATACGTATTCGTTCCATCCTTTTGAGGTGGTCATCCACATCAGAGCGGTGCATGGTGGTTTTTACCTCCACCGCCATCGCCTGTGTTTTGTTTTCCAAAAGACCATCGATTTCTGTTAAGATACTCCCGCTCCCTTTACGCCACTTACAGGTGATGATACCATCAAAGTCAAAACCAAATTGTCTGAACTTGCCGGGTAATGCGGCGGTCATGAATTGTTCGACCAGAGAGCCCATTGTATTACTTAAACCGCCTACGGTTTTATTGAGTTCTTTGAGGCTTTGTTTAAGGGTCTCTTCCGTCTCCCGGTGAGCCTGATGAACCTCAGCGAGAGATTTTTCGGTTTCCCGGTGAGCTTGATGAACCTCAGCAAGAGATTTCTCGGTCTCCCGATGCGCCATCTCAGTCAGCTTGTGAGCCTGATGAATCTCTGCCATGCTTTTCTCAAGCTGGACAAATCCTTCCTCGATCTCTTCCCAGCGTCCTCTTTTTGTCGGCTTTCTGCCGATACCGTTTGCGCTTTCTTTTACGTTCCTTTTAAACAACAACATCGTGCACTCCTTTAGTTCTCTAAAGAGTTTTGTATTCTTTAGAGAGTGTATTGTATATTTGCAGTTCGATCCAGTTGTGAGACGAACTCCTATAGTATTAATTCGGGGATAGATGGCTGTTTTCAGTGTGTTTTAGAAAAAAAAGTATGTTTTTTTGCATTTTTCCTGCATACCGCTTTAGGATTAGAGGCGAGGTCTGAATGGTCTGGAAGTTAGCATTCGTTTGGGATTCCCTGCGCATCCGATTTATTTTTGTAGGCAGCCGTTCGGGATTCCCTGCGCACCCGATTTTTTTTCCTGCGCAGCCGTTCGAGATTCCCTGCGCAACCAATTTATTTTCCTGCGCAGCCGTTCGGGATTCCCTGCGCAGCCAATTTATTTTCCTGCGCAGTCGTTCAGGATGTCTTTGCTCCCTCCTCTTTTCTCTTTGCTCTTCCTCTACCAGCTTTTAGGTTCAACCGTAGGCTTTGTTACTGTTACGTCCTCGCCTGAAGGTTCGATAACGAAGAAGCCCTTTGAGAGGGCATAGTCTTTGACGTCTTTGTGGATTATAGCCCCTGCCATGGCTCCGAAAAACACTCTTTTGTCGTTGTTATTATCAGCATAAATGCGTATTCGTTCCATCCGTTTGAGGTGATCATCCACATCTGAGCGGTGCATGGTGGTTTTGACCTCCACCGCTATCGCCTGTGTTTTGTTTTCCAAAAGACCGTCGATTTCTGTTAAGATACTCCCGTCTCCGTTACGCCATTTACAGGTGACGATACGAGTAAAGTCAAAACCGAATTGTTTGAACTTGCCGGGTAATGCGGTGGTCATGATGGATTCCACCAGAGAACCCATAGTATTACTCAAACCGCCTACTGTCTTATTGAGTTCTTTGAAACTTTGTTTAAGGGCCTCTTCCGTCTCCCGGTGAGCCTGATGAACCTCTTCGAGAGACCTCTCAGTCTGTCTCTGAGCCTGATGAACCTCTTCGAGAGACTTCTCAGTCCGCTTGTGAAGTTGATGAATTTCTTCCATGTCTTTCTCAAGCCAGTGAAAACCCGCCTTGATCTCTGCCCAGCTTCTTATTCTTGTAGACTGAGCATCAGTACGCCGTGCAGTGTTCTGATTTCTGAAAGCAGTCCTTCTTGCTTTTTTTGTACGTATCGGCATTACGCCCTCCTGTTGTTCTCTCTGAAGAATAGCGCTCTTTAGAGAGTATATAGTGGATTTACGGTTCTATCCAGTTGTGAATAGAAATCCCTATACTATTAATCGCGGTTTCCCAGCTGGTTTCAGTGCATTTTACAAAAAAAACATCATTTTTTTACATTTTTCTTTTTTCTCCCCTTTGCTCTTTGCCCTTGCTTTCCCCAATAGATGTATTAATTTCCTCACATACAAACTATAAAAACATGTACAGCCGGAAAAAGCTGTTGTATACTGTCTATACTTGTAAGTTAAAGGGTGTTACCGGCGCAATGCCGGGCATTACCTTTCGGTTCACCAACGTGACGTGAAAGAGGTAATGTGTGTGATCAATACTCGCAAATGCAACAACAATATTATTCTGGCGGAAGATAAGGGACAGGAAGTCATCGTGCTGGGGAAGGGAATCGGTTTTAATTCCCGGATCGGCGATACCGTTGACATGAGACTGGTAGAAAAAATCTTCGTGCTCCAGGAAAAAACTTCAGTCCGCCGCTTTCAGGATATACTCGCCGAACTTCCCTACGAATATATGTTACTGGCAGACAAGATCGTGCAATACGGCAAAGAGCAGCTTCAGCGGCCTCTGAATCAAAGCCTGGTGATTGCTCTGGCGTATCACCTCAATTATGTTTTTGCAAGGCTTCAGGAGCGCCGCCATGTTCACCTGCCCCTGGCATGGGATATGAGGCGCATATATCCTGTCGAATGTACTGTCGGTACCGAATCGCTGCATATTATCGCAAAAGAAACAGGAGTTGTCCTTCCCGAT
>JAITWB010000073.1 GCA_031285525.1 Spirochaetaceae bacterium | reverse complement strand
GCTTACGAATATGACAGCGGAACAACCTATTACCGTAGGATATCTCCCCGGCGCACTCAAAAGTCTTATCCGGCGGAATAGCATTCTCCGCATAAATCGCCGTGGACATAACTATCTTAAAGGTTGATGCCGGCGGATAACTGGCATTCACCACCCGATTCAGCAAGGGATTATTGGGATCATTCAAAAGACGGGCATATTCAGCCCCCATAGTCTCACGGCTAAAAATATTCGGATCGTAATAGGGATAGGAAACCATAGCAAGCACCTCTCCGGTAGCGGGCTGCATAACCACCGCCGCCCCTACCCTGTTCCCCAGGGCCTTCTCCGCAAGCTGCTGAATATCCCTATCAATGGTCAACACCAAATTCTTACCCATCACCGGCGTCTTAATCACCGGAGACTCCGCCATATACTTCCCCTGAGCATCCACAGTCCGGGACTCACTACCCTCAACACCCTGCAACAGCTCATCGTACTGACTCTCTATCCCCGCCTTACCGATCACACTGCTTGAAGTATACCCACGGTTATACCGAACCTTGAGCTCCTCCTTCGTAATATCCCCCACATATCCCACCACATGGGAAATGGAACCGGTCTCGACATAATTACGGATCGGCTTTGACCTCCAGGACACTCCCGGCAGATCCGCCTTATTCTCAGCGATCTGCATGATAGTCTCAAAAGTTATATTCGATTTAATCTCAATAGTCGTATAGGACCTCCGCACTGAAGGAGGAATAACCCTATCCACCGCCGCCTTACTGATACCGAGATAACCTGCCAACTTCGACGCCACCGTATCATACCTTCCAGAAGGTATCTCCCCGGGAATAATATCCACCGCAAAGGAATCGGTATTAATAACCATAGGAAGATTCCCATGGCGATCATAAATCTCACCCCGCTGAGCCGGAATACGCTTTGACCGCTGGGAAATACTCACCGAACGGCGCCGATAATCAGCCCCCTCGGTAATCTGCATGGAAAAAAGCCTCAGCGCATACACAGCCATTATCGAAAAAATAACCGCCGTCAGTATCAGAATCTTAACATTTTTTGAAGCGGAACTCCCGGGAACACCCTTCAGGTCAGTCGGACGCATTACCCCCTCCTTCCTTCACCAAAAGCAGAGACGAAAACAGCGACAAAAGAGCAAAGATAACCGGCGTAAGCACCGTATTCAGAATCACCTCGATCCAAAACGCAGAAGAAGTAATGGAATACACCATAATGGCGCTCCCAAAAAAGAACGAAAGAACCCAGGTCATCAACGCCTTAAACAGAGTCGCCGCAAAACCCATAAAAGCCGGAAGAAACACCGCATCCATATTGAATGAACCGCTAAACAATCCGGTAATAAACCCTGCACAAGTTCGTATAAAGGAATTAAGCCCCAAAGGCGCTGCAGAAAGGAAATCCAGCAGCAGCCCCGAAACAAAGCCCGAAGTCTCCCCAGCAAAGGAACCGTTCCGAAAAGAAATATACAACAACGCCAGCAGCGCCAGATCAGGCATTACCGGCAGGGCCTGAATATTTGACAGTATAGCAGTTTCGAAAATAACAAAAAACAACAGAAAAACCGAAGACCAGATAAAGGACTTTATCATCACAACCCCGCCTCAGCAGAAGCCTGCCCCGGCTGGGTCATATCGAGCACCATCACCGTCTCAAGCCGGTCAAAATCGATAATAGGGGACAACTCTATCTCAAGGGAAGTATCGTAATCCAGCGCCCGTATCCGGGTTATGGTACCCACAGGAACATCCTTCGCATAATTCAAATTTTCGCCGGAAGTAACCACCACATCCCCATACTGAAGCTCATCAAACACCCGCTTCTTCACATACCGCATGAGCAGCGAAAACCCCGCTCCCTGACCGTTTACAATCCCCAAATCCCGGGTATGCTCTATCCGGGTGGACACATAACACTCAAAATCATAGAGGGGCATAATCATACTGGTGGTAAACCCCACTTCCACGATCTTCCCCACCAACCCCGTATTCCCATTCTGAAAGGCGATTACAGGCATATTCTTCTTAATACCCTGAGCAGTACCCTTATCGATGGTTATCCCCGAATACAAACTATTCGGATCACGGCCGATAATCTGGGCGGGTATATTTCTCTGGGTCTGGGATTGAGAAAACCCCAACTGCTCCTTAAGCCGCTCGTTCTCCTTCCTGATCTCGGCGTTGCTCCGCTGCAAAAACTCGTAATTCTCAACCTTTCGGGTTAACTCATCATACTCCTGCTGCAACACCGCCAACTCCCTAATCGCAGCGAAGGTTCCCCCCACCGCAGACGAGACAGCGTATGCGCCTTTCTGTACCCCCGACATCAGGGAAAACCCGAGCTGATTAAAGTTAACGATAAACCCGCCGGAAGAAAGCCCCAGCAGCACCCCTGAAACAAACAGGAGTATGGTACACACAATCCCCTGCTTGTTGACCCTGAACAACCGCAGCCGCTGATTCATCGGATCAGCCGTTCAGATTATCGTAAATACTGCGTTCGGTGGACATATCCTTAAAGAGCTCAAAAGACTGCCCGGCGCCGATGGCAACACAATCCAGCGGATGCTCCGCCAGAATAACCGGAACCCCGGTCTCCTTCGAGATAAGCTTCGGCAAGCCCTTCAACAGAGAGCCCCCTCCGGTCATAACAATACCCCGCTCCACAATATCCGCAGCCAGCTCAGGGGGAGTCTTACCCAAAGTACGCTTTATCTCTTCCACGATCTGGGTGATCGGATCCTTGAGGGCCTCCCGTACTTCAACGGAATCTATCTCAAGCCTCCTCGGCAGCCCGGTAATCGCATCGGTTCCCTTTATCTCAACCTTTTCGATATTCTTCTCAGGAGCGGCGTTCCCTATCTCTATCTTCAGCCTTTCAGCAGTCTGCTCACCGATAATAAGGTTATGAACGCTCCGCACATGCTTAATAATGGACTGATCGAATTCATCACCCCCAAGGCGTATTGCATTAGTAACAACCATGCCTCCGAGAGAGATAACAGACACTTCAGTCGTACCGCCGCCGATATCGCACACCATATGCCCCGCAGGTTCATGGATCGGTATCTGGGCTCCTATCGCCGCCGCAAGGGACTCCTCGATAATCTGCACATCCTTCGCCCCTGCCTTCAAAGCCGCTTCCTGAACAGCCCGGCGCTCCACCTCGGTAATACAACTGGGAATCCCTATCATCATCCGGGGACGCATGAGCCACCGCCGGGGCATAACCTTGGAAATAAAATGGCGAATCATCTTCTCGGTGGTATCCATATCAGCGATAACCCCATCAGAAAGAGGCCTGATAGCCATAATATTCCCCGGAGTCTTCCAAAGCATCCGCTTCGCCTCGGCTCCTACGGCAACAACCTTCTTGGTTCCCCGTTCAACAGCAACAACCGAGGGCTCATTTACGATAATACCTCGACCCCGTATATATATGAGGGTATTACAGGTCCCCAAATCCACCCCGATATTGGTAGAAAAAGTGTCAAAAACAGCCATTGATGCCATATCCTCCCATGAATCTTTTTATGAATTCAGTTTTTTCCGGGACTCCGGATGGTTAACCTGAATCTTGAGAGCCTTACGCCATTCAGCGCGAGCCTTAACCAGGTCACCCTGTTTTTCATATATCACACCGAGATTATAATATGCGTCAGCATAATTCGGATCCCTTTCCAGAATCGCATTAAATTCCTTCTCGGCCTCGGCAAGATTATCCTCTATTATATAAATACTGCCAAGAGTGCTCCTGCATTTTAACACAAGAAGCTCATCTTCACTAGCCTGTAACGCCCTAAAAAGATACTGCTGCGCCTGAATATAATTCCCCTGCCGATAATACTGCTCTCCGATTGCAGCGAGAAGCATATCCGTCGAATTCACCAAAAGCGCCTCAGTAAAGGCGGCGATACTCTCATCGGTCATACCCAAAGACGCATAGGCGAGTCCCCGGTATTCCGCCAAATCAAGAGCAGCATAGCCCCCGTTAAAAGCCTCATCCAGATACCGTACCGCCAAATCCGCATAATAATGATATCCCGCAAACCGGTTCTTCTGATAATACGACTTCCCCAGCATATACCGTATCTGATCCTGTACAGCGGACTGGGCATCGTACAGAGCATTCCGCAAAGAAATGATGGCATCATCGAGATACATATCGGTCATCTGCGTATCGTTCTGGGCAAGGGAAAGGTAATAGGCGCTATAACCCTTAAAAGCAAGCGCCGTATTTTGCAGGGGATGAACCTCCAGGATCTGAGAAGCGGCGCTGTACACCGCCTCGTAATCACCTGTTTCCCAGAGCTCATACAACGCCGAAACCCTGGGGGTCTTCTCCGTTACCGAAACCAAATGGGACAAGGCAAAAGAGACACCAACCCCAGCGGCAATGATCAGGAGGATAACAAAAAAACGTACAAAGGCGTTTTTACTTCGTTTTACTCTTTTATAGGTACTACCCATTTGCGCCATCTGACTACCTGTTTCCCAATATAAAAAAGAGCGAAAGGAACAATAAGCCGGGTTCTGTAAATGAAAGACAAAAACGTTATGCCCTTGCCTTTCATCCTGGTCATCTATCTCGGATACGGATTACCCCGTATCTCCAGCAGCCTACCCGCAAACGTCTGCACTCCGTTACCGGAACGCAGAACCGGAAAATACGTCCGCTGTTTGGCCTTGCTCCGAATGAGGTTTGCATTGCCGCCTTTGTCACCAAAAGCGCGGTGGGCTCTTACCCCGCCATTTCACCCTTACCCCCGAATAATCGAGGGCGGTATATTTTCTGCTGCACTTTCTGTCAACGAAAGACTCATCGTCTCCGCTGCCCGGCCGTTAACCGGCATTCTTTCCGAAGGAGCCCGGACTTTCCTCTGGAAAACCCTTGTTCCAGGTTCTCCAGCGACCAGCGTCCCTTCCGCTCATACATCCCTATTCGTCGTCGTAATCCATGCCCTTTCCGCTGTCTTCCATATCCTCGTCATCTTCATCCTCGTCGTCTTCATCTTCGTCATCGAAGTCATCAAGATCCGCAAGGCTTCCGGCATCATCATCATGGAAGAAATCCGTCTCCACACCGCCCTCAACTTCAAGATAATAGAGGATACGGCTGCAATAGGGGCAGAACACTATTTTTTCACCAGTGTGTACTTCATTGGCAAACTGAGCGGGAAGGATCATATGACATCCGTCACACACATTTCCCTTAATGGGAACAATACCCACACCCTGCTTACTCTTGATAATACGTTCAAACTTAAAGATTATCTCAGGATCGATACCGGGAATAATCTCCTGTTCCTGTTCTGTCAGGTTTTTAAAACGCTCTTCCAAAAGGGAAATCTGCTCTGAGAGTTTTTGTTTCCCCTCGTTCAGTTCCGCCTCCTGCTGAGCGATGAGCTGCTCTTCCTGCTTCAACTCCTCATCGAGTTCAGCGAGATGCTTCTCTTCTTTCTGAAGATCCTTACGGGCCCCCTGTTCCTGATCCGTGGCATCCTTTATCTCTTTGTCCAGGGCTTCGTACTCTCTATGGGTGGTAATCGTATCCATCCCCTTCTCAGCCTTTTCCCTAGAGGACTCGGCTTCAAAAAGAGAGGTTTTCAGTTCTCCGACTGTCTTCCGCACCTTCTCGTATACATCGTGTTTCTCGATATATCCCTTTTTAAGGCGCGCCAAAAGCTCGTCCTGGGACGACAAAAGCCTCGGTGCGGCGGCTATTTCCGCTTCCACAGAATATTTCTCCGCAAGAATATCCTGCAACATCTTTAACTTATCAAAAACTTCGAGCATTACCATTGTGTCCCTCTCAAATGCATTTTATCAAATCTGATACTTTAGATTTGGAAATCTAATTATCCAAAAAATCCCTCAGTCTACGGCTCCGCTTCGGGTGCCTGAGACGGCGAAGCGCCTTCGCCTCGATCTGCCGTATACGCTCCCTGGTTACATTGAAGTAGAGTCCTACCTCTTCAAGGGTCAGGGAATACCCGTCATCCAGACCGAACCGCATCTTGAGCACCTCCTGCTCCCTCGGGGGAAGCGACGAAAGCACCGAACGGAGCTGCTCCTGCAGCAGCGTAAAAGCGGTCTGGTTCGCAGGATTCTCAACCTCTTTATCCTCGATAAAGTCACCCAGCAAGGAATCCTCTTCCTCACCTATGGGCGTTTCCAGAGAAATAGGCTCACGGGCAACGTTCTTCACCTGCTTAACCCTGGTAACATTCCAGCCGAGCTGTTCTGCGATCTCCTCATCCGACGGTTCCCGCCCAAGCCGCTGCATGAGCTGCCGGGACTCCCGAACCACCTTGTTTATCTGCTCTATCATATGAACAGGAACACGAATCGTTCGAGCCTGATCGGAAATACTGCGGGTAATAGCCTGCCGAATCCACCAGGTAGCATAGGTCGAAAATTTATATCCCTTACGGTATTCGAATTTCTCAACCGCCTTTATAAGACCGATATTTCCTTCCTGCACCAGATCGAAGAAATGGAGTCCCCGGTTGGTATATTTTTTCGCAATAGACACAACCAAACGAAGGTTCGCATTGATGAGCTGATCCTTGGCAGTCTTCATCATCCTCCGCCCCCGATCAATCTCTTCGGCTTT
>JAITWB010000056.1 GCA_031285525.1 Spirochaetaceae bacterium | reverse complement strand
AAGGGCCCGTATGGTTGCAACGATGACCACTACTGCCGGTTGGAGACCGCCGATGCGGCACTTGATGTCCATGAACTTTTCTGCCCCCAGATCGGCGCCGAATCCCGCTTCGGTAACGACATAATCTGCGAGGGAGAGGGCGGTCTTTGTCGCCATGAGACTGTTGCAGCCGTGGGCTATGTTGGCAAAGGGACCGCCGTGTATCAGCGCGGGGGTCTTTTCCAGCGTCTGTACCAGGTTGGGCTTGAGAGCGTCCCGGAGCACTGTTGCGAGAGCGCCTTCGATGTTCAGTTCCTTCGCACGGACGAATCTGCGTTCAAAGGTCTGCCCGATGATGATATTCCCCAGACGCTTTTTGAGATCCTCCATGTCCGAAGAGAGGCAGAGAATCGCCATGATTTCGCTTGCCACGGAGATGGAAAACTGCTCCTCCCGGGGCATACCGCCGTCCCTTCCGCCGAGTCCAATCACTTCTTTTCTGAGCGCCCTGTCGTTGAGGTCAACGCAGCGCTTCCAGCTTATAAGCCGGGGATCGATACCGAGGGCGTTCCCGTGGTATATGTGATTGTCTATGATCGAAGCGAGGAGATTGTTCGCCGTGGTAACCGCATGGATGTCCCCGGTAAAGTGGAGGTTAATATCTTCCATGGGGACTACCTGAGAGTAACCGCCGCCGGCAGCGCCTCCCTTCACCCCAAAGCAGGGACCCAGTGAGGGTTCCCGGAGGGCGATGATCGCTTTTTTACCGATATAGGACAAACCGTCACCGAGACCTATGGAGACCGTGGACTTTCCTTCCCCTGCCGGGGTAGGGGTGATGGCGGTTACGAGGATGAGCTTCCCCTTTGCCGGACGGGCAGTGAGTTCTGAGGAACAGAGTTCCTCGGAACTCAGCTTTTTGAGCTGAGCAAAAGTCAGTTTTGCCTTCCATGGACCGTACTGTTCTAGGTCTTCTTGAGCGAGGCCTATCTTTTCTGCGATGGCGGTTATCGGTTCCATCTTGTTTTTCTGGGATATTTCGATGTCACTGAGCAAATTGATTTCTCCTTATACTTATCTATGTAGAATCCGTTTTGTCTGGTATTATTCTGCTTTCCAGTCCCCAATAGTACGCTTTTTGCTGTCAAAAACGACACCGACCTTGAACAGCCGTTTTCCGATTCCACTCCAGGGCAGCAGATATTCTTTGTCGTTTATCTGTTCCAGTGCTTCTTCGGCTTTACCATCCAGCTTAAACTCAAAGCAATAGACGAAATGTTCCGTTTCTACCAGTGTGTCTATTCGTCCGGCGGCTATCCGTACTTCAGATCGGCAGTTGAAGCCCATCATCGTAAATATCAAATGGACTGCGGTTTGATAGTAATTTTCTTTCTCTTTAATAATATCATAGGGTATCGAAGTAAAAAATCGCTGTAAGATATCGATTGCTCCTGCAATGTCACCGTCATATAGTGCATCGGGAAGTCTGTTCGACAAAGCGTGTTCTGTATCTTCTGGCGCTTGCAGGTATTGTTTTAGTAAGGATCGGGCAAAACAAGAGCGGACTTCCTCATTAGGATAATCGAGGGTAAAACGCTTTCGTTCCTCATCGTAATCCGCTATCGTGAGGTAGCCGCTTTGATACAGGAGCGGTTCCGCTTTCATGGTTGCTATGTCGTATTTACTAAAATCTTCATACCTGACGTGCAAATCATGCAGGTCGAGAATGCGTATTTTTTGCTTGATTATCAGGTTTACCAAAAAGGCTGGGGTTCCGGTATCATACCAATAGGGTAAAAATTCTCCGTTATTGTTAAAATGGTTGAGTAATCCGAAGGGGTTAAAAACGGTAAGCGGTTTTCGACTAAAGCGGTAGCCGTTGTAAAAACGCTTTAACTCCCCAAGATAGGATTCCCGGTTCTTTTCTGTGTTTTCCAGTATCTCTGTTATCTCTGGATCAAAGTTCTCTTCGACCTCTTGCTGGGTTATACCACAAATGTCTGCATAGCGAGGGTCAAGGCTCAAATCTACCAGGTGATTCAGATCGGAAAAGACGCTGACATGTGAAAACTTGGTGACTCCGGTGAGGAATACAAAACGCAAATATTTGTCAGACGATTTCAATGCACCGTAAAAGCCCTTCAACTCATTCCGCATGGCGATGTGCAGTTCACCGTCTTCCATGGTACTCAGCAGGGGTTTGTCATATTCGTCTATGATGACAACTACTCCCTGATTGAACTGTTTTTGTAAGGTATAGATCAGCCGAATAAATCGATCCGCAACACTTTTTCCGTCAAGGGATACGCCATATTTTTCGGCACAGAACTCCATGTCTCTGTTAAGGTTGTTATGCAGCACGGAAATGCCGTCCCCATAGTTCCCCGGATTTAAGTCTAGTCTGATTACGGGATGCTTTTTCCACTCCCAGTCAAGATCTTCGATAGAGAGCTCTCTTTGCCCAGCTATTTCACCAAACAGTTCCCTCTGTCCTTCGAATATCGCTGCCAGGGTAGAACATAACAGGGATTTTCCGAAACGGCGGGGACGGGAGAGGAAGAACGCTCCCTCAAAACCGCTTATCAAGCGATGTATTGTGGCAGTTTTATCTACATAGACATAACCGCCATTGCGTATTTTGGTAAAGTCTTGAATTCCTATGGGTAATCGCCGTTTCATACAGTCTAAGTATGACATGGATTTGCTATTAAGGCAATAATCATCAAAATTCAGAGCTTTTTCCCAAAAAAACGGGAATGATAACTTATGACAAATAAAAAGTATAAATGACATTTTTCAATAATATGTAATTTTGTAGTTGACGCATCTCTCTGAATATATGATAGTATATACCTGTGCGTTTTTGTCCGCACCCATACTTGATATAGGATGAGGAAAAAGTGATGGCAATCGAAACAACACTTCCCAAACTGCTGCAGGCTCGGACCGCCGCAAGACCAGAATTAACCGCCCAGGCGTCAAAGAATGCCGAGGGGGTGTTCCAATATTATACGTTTAAGGATCTGTACGACAGTGTCCTCGACCTCGCCGCTGCTTTTTCCGATATGGGAATAAAACGGGGGGATCGGGTCGGACTCATTTCGGACAACCGCCGGGAATGGCTTATGAGCGATTTTGCGCTCCTCTCCCTCGGTGCGGCGGATGTTCCCCGGGGCTGCGATTCTACAGGGACTGAGATTCGGTTCATCCTGTCATTTTCTGAATGTACCTTCGCCATTTTCGAAAACGAACACCAGTTCAAGAAGATTCTTGAGAAACGAACCGAGGTTCCGCTGCTCAAGACGGCGATACTCTTCGATGTCCCCTCGGCGGAGATCCTTACTCTCGCAGCGGATGCCGGAATAGCGGTACACGCCTTTAAGGATGTTATGAAACGGGGAACCGATGCCCCCCGCAGGGAGGCGATGGAGGCGGAGATCGAAAAAGGAACCGGGGATGAGCTGGCTACCATCATTTTCACCTCCGGAACGACAGGAACCCCCAAGGGGGTTATGCTGACCCACCGCAATTATCTCTCTCAGCTTGAGGATGTGGGAACGGTGCTTGATGTGCACCCCGGGGAGATGTGGCTTTCGGTACTGCCGGTGTGGCACAGCTTTGAGCGGGTGGTGCAGTATATCGCCCTTACCCTCCACAGCGGCCTCGCATACTCCAAACCCGTAGCGGCGGTGATGCTCCCCGATATGGCGGCTGTTAAGCCCCAATGGATGTGCGGCGTTCCCCGGCTCTGGGAATCCCTGGCTCAGGGGATCTTCCGGTCTATGAAGAAGACAGGGGGTGCAAAGCTTGCCCTGTTCAACTTCTTTGTGTCCCTGGGCAAAGTCTATATGCACGCAGGGGATCGGGTGTTTAACCGGGTCTGTACCTTCAAAAAAGAACACCGAATTCTCGACATACTGCGGGGAATTATTCCCCTTATCTTCCTCAGTCCTCTCTATGCGCTGGGGAATGCGCTGGTGTTTAGCAAGATTAAGGAAAAGCTCGGCGGACGCTTCCGGGTCGGTATATCCGGCGGCGGGGCGCTCCAGAAGGATACCGACGATTTCTATCAGGCATTGGGGATACGGCTCTTGGAAGGCTACGGCATTACCGAAGCGGCTCCGGTGCTGTCGGTTCGGAACTCGAAAAAGCCCCGTTCCGGCTGTGTCGGTGTGGTATTCCCATCGGCGGAGATAAAAATCGTCGCCGAGAAGGAGGGGATTCCCCTTTCTGCTGAGCCGCTGCCGGTGAATACCCATGGGCTCATCATGGCTTGGGGGGATCAGATCATGAAGGGCTACTACCGCCAGCCGGAATTAACCAAACAGGTCATCGACAGCGACGGATGGCTGAATACAGGAGACTTAGGCATACTTTCTTCACGCAATGAGATAAAGATCACCGGACGGGCGAAGGACACCATCGTGCTTCTGGGGGGCGAAAACATTGAACCTGCGGCGATAGAAGCGGCTATTAACGGCAGCAGTTTTGTCGAGTTTACCGTTGTTCTGGGACAGGACAAAAAGTACCTCGCCGCCCTCATCGTACCCGCAAAGGACGCCCTTACCGAGTGGGCACGGGCAAACGGTCTCGTCTATGATGACTATTCGAAGCTGCTCACCCTCCCT
>JAITWB010000035.1 GCA_031285525.1 Spirochaetaceae bacterium | reverse complement strand
AGGGCATATTCGTCCCGTGTTCTTTCGCTGTCCTTCGCCAGGGTGTCAGCTGCTTTTGATGAAATGGTTCCGGTGGTGCCGATAAACATCGTTTCGGCTCCCAGTGCGGAGGCGGCTTTGAGTATGTTCGCTGAGGTTCCCCCGGAGACGGTGTCTTTTCCGGGAGAGAGCGTTCCGTCTTTCGAGACAGGAATGTTCAGGGGAAAATCGAGCGATAATCCCCTGAGGAGCTCGTCCATGTCATGGGGAGGGAGGTGAACCGCCCCTCCGGCTTTGAGCGGATGGGGCAGCCCACAGCCGGGCGGAGCAAAGATGAAGATGTCCGCCATGGCATGGCCGATTCCGAGAATATCCATCGGAAGAGCTAGTTGGTTTTCCCGGGGATTTGTACGACGATATCTGCGAGCTTCGGGTTTTTGGCGAGATCCCGCTTGAGCCCTTCTGCCCGTTCCCGGTTGACGTAGTCCGGACTCTGGAAGGAGTAGGTGAACTTGGTGTGTACGTCGTAGGTGCCGTTCATGAGGGCGTAGGAGTCTTCGGTCATGACCAGTTCCTCGTCGGTGGGGATGACGAAGATCTTGACTGTAGAGTCGTCGGCGCTGATGCAGGTTTCGGCGTTGCGGGTCCGGGCAAGGTCGTTCTTTGCCGGGTCCAGTTTTAGCCCTAAGTGTTCCAGTCCGGCAACCGCTTTTTCACGGACCCGGGGGGCAAACTCGCCCACTCCAGCGGTGAAGATGATGGCGTCTACCGGGCCGATGGCGGCGATGTAGGAGCCGAAGTATTTTTTAAGCCTGTAACATTCCATGTTCTGGGAGAGGAGCGCCCGTTCGTCCCCTGCTTCGAGGGCGGATTGTACGTCACGGCGGTCGGTGTATTTTCCGGTAACTCCCAGGTGGCCGGATTTCTTGTTCAGCGTAGTGTCGATTTCTTCGGCAGTCATGCCGGTGGTGCGCATGATGTAGAGGGGGAGGGCGGGATCGCAGTCGCCGCTTCTGGTTCCCATGACGAGGCCTTCAAGGGGGGTGAGTCCCATGGAGGTGTCGAAGCCTTTGCCGTTTTTGACCGCGCACATGGAGGCGCCGTTGCCGATATGGGCGATGATGACGTTGGTGTCTTCCGGCTTTTTGCCGAGGAGGACGCTGGCGCGTTTTGCTGTGTAAAGGAAGGAAGTTCCGTGGAAGCCGTAGCGGCGTACCATGTGTTTTTCGTACCATTCATAGGGGACGGCGTACATGAAGGAGGTGTCCGGCATGGTCTGGTGCCATGCGGTGTCCATGACTGCGCAGTGGGGGACGTCCGGGAGTACCGCCTGGGCGGCTTCGATTCCCATGATGTTGGCAGGGTTGTGGAGGGGGCCGAGCATCTGTACCTTACGGAATGTTTCGATGGTTTCCGGTGTGACAATGACCGATTTGGTGAACTTGTCTCCCCCGTGGAGTACCCGGTGACCGACTGCCTTGATGACGCTCATGTCGGAGATAACCGCAGTCGCTCCTTCGGTGAGGGTTTTGATGATCAGCTGAACCGCTTCCTTGTGAGTGGGGCATGGGTATTCCTGGACGAATTCGTCCTTTCCCTTGGCATTGTGGGTGATACCTGAGCCTTCTTGAGTTACCCGTTCTACCACGCCCGAAGCGAGAACTTCCTTATTATCCCAATCGTAAACCTGATACTTTACCGATGAGCTGCCGCAGTTAAGTGTTAAAATGACCATGCCGATTCGTCCTTATATGTGTGAGGTAATATGCTTTCATTATATGATGTATGGGGACAATGGGCAAGTAACAATATAGGGAGGAGAAGGGGTATAAAAATAGCAGGGAGCAAGTAGCAGTTAGCAAAGCCAGAAAACGCTCTCGAAACTGTCCGAAAATTCAAATCCATGGGACTTTCTATAGCACAGATAAAAGTATTGTATTATAGAATGACAGTATTATTCTGTAAAACGAGACTGTAGTTTTATAAAATGACAGTCTCATTTTTAAAAATCACACTATTATTCATTGACGATACGGCTTCTTTTTTATATGTTTTCTATATAGTTCATTGCAATTAAAGGAGCGTTATTTTATGGCAGTTACATTAAAGAAAATTGTGAGACCCAATCCTATAAACCGGGATATTGAAAAGTGGTATTTTACGCAGGAACGTAGTGGAACAGTGGGAATGAAGGAAATCGCTGGTGAGATTGCTAAGAGATCCTCTTTGTCTTCCGGTGATGTGCAGAGCGTGTTGAGTAATCTGGTAGAGCTGTTGCCGGTGTTCTTAAAAATTGGGCAGTCGATACGATTGGAGGGGTTTGGCTCCTTCCGGCTTTCTGTTACCAGTGAAGGTACGGAAACAGCAGAGGAATTAACTTTCCATCAGGTACAGAAGGTGAAGCTTGTTTTCCTGCCGAGTAAGGAATTGAAGCGAAGCTTTGAAGACATTTCGTTCGAGATCACGCAATAGGCATAAAAACAATGCTTTTTTTCAGGCGTATGTATCGACCATAGAACCCAATGCGGGATCAGTAATAACCTGTGCGCTCTGCATCATATCGACGAGTCCCGCACCCTGAGCCTTTGCTCCGTCCATTGCCATCTTCTGTACCGCTGTTCCCGCTTCCATCTGAAGCTTCTGCTGGGATAATACGGTAGATAATGCTGTTATATCCATACATTCCATTATAACTGACAATCTGATACTCCGCAAGATGACACTGCTACTTGATTACTTGCCCTTTTTTTATTTTTTTTACACTTTTTTTCTGCATTTTTACTGAAAACTACCGCTTTTCCCCAATTAGTAATATGGAGGAATGCACAATGACAAATGAAACACTTCTTTCACCCAAAAACGACTTTCTCTTCAAACGAATATTCGCAGATCCCAAAAACAAGGATATACTTGAGGATTTTCTCAAATCGGTTCTGACTATACCGGAAAAGGAGTACAAAAAAATTACCCTCGCTGATCCCCATCTGCTCCGGCGGTATAAACAGAGTAAGCTGGGGATACTTGATGTTCGCCTTGAAACCCTGTCAGGTCATGCGATAGACATTGAGATACAGGTCAAACCCTTTCAGGGCATGGAAAACAGAATAGCTTGGTATAACGCAAAGCTTTATTCTGAGCAGCCTGTCAAAGGAGACTCGTATCATGGCATGAAAAAAGCTATCTCTATCGTGATTTGCGATTATGTTATACGCCCAGGAGATGATGTATACCACGATATTATACACCTTCAAAGCTCGCTGACAAGGTGGAAATTCTGTGATACGATGGAGATACATGTGTTGGAACTGCCGAAAGTGAAGGCAAAGCAGCGCTTCTCAGGGGATCACCGGGAGGAGAAACTAATACAGTGGCTAAGATTTTTCAAAGCCGAAACGAGGAGGGACTATATGGTACTGGCAAAGGAGAATCCGATACTCAATAGAGCCTTTAAGATAATTGTAGATGCAAGCGGAAACGAGCGGCTGAGACGTCTCTATGACCGCAGAGAAAAGGCGCTGACTGATATGTGGTTTATAAAGAGCGGGGCTTTTAATGCGGGATTGTCAGAGGGACGTACAGAAGGAGCCGAGGAAAAAGCTCGTGAAACCGCCCGAAAATTGAAATCCATGGGGCTTTCCGTATCTCAAATAGCCGAAGCCACAGATCTGTCCCCTGACAGTATCGAAGGGCTGTAAAAAGGGAAAAGAGAGAGGAGAAGTCCTTCCTCTCTTCATTCATTTTCCGTTAAAAATCCCCATAAACACAAATATTTTTCCCGAAACCGCCCGTAGTGTGGTATGATAGTACCAATGTTGATCATTAGTTTTGATGCGGTAGGGGATGATGAGCTGGAGCGCCTCTCCGCATACCCGACTATTGGGAAGTTTATACGGGAATCCGCCCTGTTCCGCGGCGTGCCGACGCTGTTTGTCAGTAATACCTATCCCATCCATACCTCCGTTGCT
>JAITWB010000014.1 GCA_031285525.1 Spirochaetaceae bacterium | reverse complement strand
AAAGGGTACTGCTAAAACAGTTTGAATCATATCAGGATGCCTTTATTCTGGTATTGAATAAGATCGATCGTATGCTGCGGGATATATTGATATTACCGTCACCGCCTACTTGCAAGTCCCGCATAAAAAGTTTTAATAGTTACTATCGAAAGCTGCTCCGGCTAAAGCCGCTCCACAATAACGATGATCTTCCCGTATTGACCGACATTATGGGCATACGTGTTATATGTGCGTTTTTGGAAGATGTGTCTGTGGTAGAAAAAATCCTGGAACAGCATTTTTCCATTGTAGAGGTAGAGCGAAAGGGTGCAGATCATACCTTTATGGAATTCGGGTATGAGTCTGTCCATATTCTCGTGGATATTCCTGAGGAGATACGAAAGTCTGTAGAGAAACTACCTGAAGGGCTGGTGTGTGAGATTCAGATACGAACTATTCTGCAGGATGCCTGGGCAGAGGTTGAGCACGAGCTGGTGTATAAATCAGAGTTTTCTCCCTTTGATTTGCCCCTCAAGCGCAAGTTGGCTTCCATGAATGCCAGCCTTAGTCTGGCGGATATTATTTTTCAGGAGATACGGGATTATCAGAATAGGCTAAACAGGGAAGTCGGTCAGCGGCGTACCTCCTTTTTTGATCAGGCTGATGAGCTCAATCATATGCAGTTTTCGGAAGTCTTTGATACGGCTCCGAAGAAGTATGAGGAGATGACAGCGTCTCCCTATGTTCAGGGGACAATAGACGATTTGATTCTTGAGGCGATACATGCCCATAATAACGGGCAGCCGGACAGGGCGATTTCGATATATACTCAGATTATCGAGGCAAAACCGAACGATATTGTGTTGTCGGTTATCTATAAGCATCGGGGGATGGCTTGGTTTGCTCAAGCTCGGTATTCAGAGGCGCTTGAGGATTTCAAGTGCAGTGTGAGTTGTAACCCTAACAATTTTCAGTCCATCTACTACATCGGTATCATCTACAGTGTATTGAACGATGAAGAATTGGCTATACAGTACTATGATATGTCGCTGGAAAAAAATAATTTTCAGACCCATATCTATTACCGTAAGGCGCTGTCGCTGTACCATTTGGGAGATTATTCCCGTTCCATGGCGGAGCTTGACCACAGCGAGACTCTCGGACTTGATACCGAGGATGCCCGGAAGCTGCGGCGGATGCTGATACAGAAAATGGAAATGAATTGAATTTACTCTGTTACAGAGTAAATTCTCCTGATACAAGAGTATGCATTTTTCCGGTGTTATCACGGAAGAGGAGTTCCCCTGACATTCCTATCCCTTCTATAACTCCTTTCATGGGGATACCCTGTTCGGGGTTACCCTGAAGGAATGCTGTTTCTTCGCCTTTCCTGAAAAGACGGGCTTCTATTTGCTCTCTCCAGTCTTCACGGGTAAGGGTGTGTTCCAGCCGTCCCAGGTATATTGCAAGCAGATCAAAGGGGCGAGGGATTGCAGGGTGCGTCTTGTCTCTTTGGGCGAGGGAATTTAGGATGATTGCGAGGGATGAGGCTTTTTCGTTGAGCGGGGGGGAGAAGTCGGTTTGGCTGATGTTGAAGCCTGTTCCGGCATAGATGGTTTTGCCGTCGGATTCGCAGAGGATGCCGCAGAGTTTTTTGCCCTCGAAGAGGACGTCGTTGGGCCATTTGATGCGGGTTTGTGCCCCCTCGGGAAGGAAATGGTCGAAGGTTTCTGCTATGGCGAGGCCGATTTTGAGGGTGAAGGCGTTGGTTGAGCGAAGGGGGAGATCCTGGATGCGGAGGATTGCTGTGCAGAGGAGGTTTTCTCCTTCTGAGGAGTTCCAGATGCGGCCCTCAATGCGGCCGCGTCCCTGGGACTGGAAGGCGGCGGATGCTATGGAGCCTGTGGGAGCGTGCCAGGGATGATTCTCCGGCAGGGCGCCGAATACTCTTGAGTCTGCCATGGTGCTTCCGGTTTTACCGGTGTGGGCTATCTGTATTTCCCTTCCAAGAAAGCGGATTGGACTTGAGTCCTTGCCTAGTATGGAGATTTTGCGGTAAACAGCGCCGGATGTTTTGGCATCCGGCATTGCAAAGTTTTCGTCGTTTTTATTTAAGCTCATATACTACAGAAACAGAGACGGTAACATCGGTTTTGCCTGGGTTGAGGGATGTGGCTGCTCCTGATTTTTCTGCGATCATCACATTGTCGCTGCGGTATGCAGGTTGTACGGGATAGCCCTCTTCCTGGATGATGATGGCTTTTCCGACTTTTCTGCCTGCTGCGGCTGCGAGGGTCTGGGCGCTCTGATAGGCCTGCTCTACGGCGAGCTTGCGCGCTTCAATAACAGCATCTGCTGTGTTGGATGCGGCAAAGGTAACGCTGTTGAGCTGGTTCGCTCCGGCGGTGACTGCTGCATCGATGACCAGTCCTGCGTCTTCCATGTTCAGAACACGGATGATCAGATTGTTGGAAACCCGGTAATCACCCGGAATCTGGACTCCGTCTTTGTAGGAATATTCTTGGTAGATATTGTAGTCGCTGGTGGAGAAGGCATCCTTGCCGATATTCATGGTCTGAATGGCGGATTGTACCCGCAGCATCAGGTCGGCGTTTTGAGCGGCTGCTTCTGTTACGTCGGCAGATCTGGTGATGACCGCAAGGTTGATGGTGGCAACGTCGGGGGTGACGGAGACGGCGCCGCTTCCGGTCACTGTAATGGTGTTTTTCAGTGTTTGTGCAGGAAGGGCAAAGGCGAGACAAGAGAGACAAAGTGCCGCAGCTGCGGCGGTTTTAAGTGCGTTCATGGATCCTCCAGAAAAGGTAGTGTATCATAATAACCGATAACCTTCCAGAAGGTTACGAGTGTAATTCAAAACCCTTGTGTTTCAGCTGAAAAACGGGTATCATGAAATAAGGTGAGGTTTTAGGTAGATGATTAAAGAGTTTGTTCCTTATGATATGGTGAGAAATAATTCGCTTAAATTGGCGCATCGGATATATACGGAAGGTTTTATTCCTGACCTCATATATGCTTCTCTGAGGGGAGGGGTATATGTGGCTAATGTGATCAGTGAATACTTTAAACTTGCACGACGAGATAGCCGTCCTGTTTTGTATGCTTCTGTGGTGGCTCGATCCTATTCTGATATCAGGCAGCGGGATCGGGTTATGGTTGATGGTTGGACTTATTCTCCGGATCATCTTCGTCCCGGGGATAATATATTGCTGGTAGATGATATTTTCGATACAGGGAAGACTATCAATCATTTGGTAGAGCTGCTTCTGGAGAAGGGTGTGCCCCGGCGGAATATAAAGGTTGCTGTTCACGATTACAAGTATTTTACGTATAAGGAAGAACAGCTTCCTATTCAGCCCGATTATTGGTGCAGGAAGTTTGAGATTGACTCTCCGGAAAACGACCGCTGGATACACTATATGAGCCATGAGCTTGTTGGTCTTTCTCAGGAGGAGCGTGAGGAGTTTTATTATCGCGCCGATCCTTCGTTGAGGGAAATATTGGAGTCGATCTTCTAGAAATGACACAGGACAGGGGTATAATGATACGAAGAGCGAAGAAAATAGTTTTACAAGCCTTTCTTACCGTTTTTTTTCTGTTGCCCTTGGCGTCTTTGGTATCACAGACGTCCCTGTCTGCGGCGAATGGCAGTTCCGTTATCCGGGTTACACCGGAGCCGGGGCTGTA
>JAITWB010000009.1 GCA_031285525.1 Spirochaetaceae bacterium | reverse complement strand
GGATAATCTCCCTGGCCTGAATACCGATATCGACAGCCTGCCCCTGCACTCCGCCCCAGGGCTGATGAATGAGCACCCGTGAAGAAGGCAGTGCATACCGCTTACCCGCTGTTCCCCCTGCGAGAAGGACAGCGCCCATACTGGCAGCCTGTCCAAGGCAGATAGTCTGAATATCACAGCGGACATGCTGCATGGTGTCATAAATGGCAAGACCTGCAGTCACTGAGCCGCCGGGGCTGTTTATATACATACTGATATCTTTTTCCGGGTTCTGGGACTCAAGAAAAAGGAGCTGGGCGACAACAATATCCGCAGACACATCGGAAATTTCTCCGTCGATAAATATAATCCGATCCTTGAGAAGCCGCGAAAATATATCATACGAACGTTCGCCGTTTCCGGTCTGCTCGACCACATACGGGACGAGATTGTTCATCTGCTCATTCATAGTACTGGTATCCTTATTACGTTAGTCTTTATTGAACAGATCAGAGAAGGCTTTCTTCTCGCCCTTTACCACCTTCACTTTTTCAAAAAGCTGGCCGTAGAGTCTCTGCTCTTTAATATCATCTATAAGATACTCTTTTGCACGGGGCTCCGCATAGTGTTTTTGCACTTCTTCTACAGAAACACCGGCTCCTTCTGCAATTTTTGCGTATTCCGCTTCCACATCCTCAGGAGAAACCTCGATCTTGCTGTTTTCCATCAGTGTTTCAACGATGAGCCGACCCTTGAGAGCCTGCTCTGAGTTGGCTCTCCACGCCTCAAAGGTCGATTCCTTTGTCTGTCCTGCAGCGCCCATCATCTTCTCAAGCTGTTCCACATCGATCCGCATCTGATTGGCAAACATCCGCCAGCGGGACTCAAGTTCAGCCTCTATCATCGATTTGGGAATTGCAATAGTGGTCTGCTCGGTCAGCTTTTCCACCAGAGCGCTGTTCCGGATTTCATCCAGCTTGTTCTTCAGCGAAGTCTCAAGATTCTTGCGGATATCCGCTTTGAGATCCGCCAGGGTCTTATATTTCTCGCTCACATCCTGAGCCAGTTCGTCATCCAGCTCCGGCAGATTGCGCACCTTGAGGGCAGTAACAGTTACCCGTATCTTCTTGGTTTTTCCCGCAAGCTCGGCGTCAGAAAAATCCGCCTCATAGGTCTTGGTAATATCCCTGGTTTCGCCTTTCTTCATACCCACGATATCATCGTCGATCTTAAAGATATTGTAGCCGGAACCGATATCAAACACAAAATCTTCCCGGGCGGTTCCGTCAACAACAGCGCCTGCATCATCGAGTTCGCTGTAGTTCACCGTAACAATATCGCCCTTTGCGGCAGGATCTTCGTCGTTCTTATCGACCACCAGGGCATTCCGCTCCTGAATCATCTTGAGTTCCTCGTTCAGCTCATTATCGCCAACGGTAACCTCAGGGATCTCCACGGAAAGTCCCTCCAGCCCTTTGACTTCAACCTTGGGGAGAACGTCATATTCAACAGAAAACACCAGGTCTTCGTCGATTGTCGGCTTGGGCGGCTCGTTCATGATGGGAGCTCCATAGGGGAGGGGTTTTTCCTCCAGCTCCTCAAATATCTCGCCGAGGGTCTTTTCAATTATATCAGAGATTGCATCGGCCTTGAGGGCTTCGCCGTACTTCTGTTCGAGAACACTGGGAGGCACCTTACCCTTCCGGAATCCAGGGACCTGAATGGTCTTTGCATATTTTGCCAACATCTGTGTGTATTCAGAAGCAACATCTTCCTTTGCAATTGTTACAGTCAGTTTAACTGCAGAATTTTCCAGTCTGGTTATTTCCTTGTTTACGGTCACGGTACTTTCCTTTATCGAATAAGAATCTTTTTCGGCAAGAATTATTCCTGCCTTTTTATAAAAAAAGGCGATTTAGATTTCTCCAAATCGCCTTCCAAAAGAGCGGGAAACGGGAGTCGGACCCGCGACATCGACCTTGGCAAGGTCGCGCTCTACCACTGAGCTATTCCCGCAAATCATGGAAGCTGGAAATCAACTCCCGATATGCTTTGACTATAACACATTTCATAAAATCGTGTCAATTCATTGGAACCAAATTATTGAAAAAAATGCACTTATGGTTTTACTACCAAAAAACTCTTAAAGAGATGACGCAGATTATTTATATCTTCCGGATCGAGATATCCCAGACTATCAATAATCGGCTTATATCTTCTATAGGCGAGTTTAATCTCGTCATCAGGAGTGATTTCTCCCGTAAGAAGATATTCCAGGGTTGTATTCAGAACCCCGGCGATGGCATAGGCCTCATCTGCTCTGGGGAGCTTACCCCGTTTACGACAAGAATTATAACTATTAAGTGTTATTCCTGCCTTAGTAACGACAAACTCAATCGTATGTCTCCGTACCTTTGCTAGGCGTTTAACCCGTTTATAAAACTCTAACTCCATAATGTGTTCATACTACCATTGTTTCAGGATCGAACTTCAGCAAATATGTCCTATAGGACATAAATTCATATACAAGATTATTTGTACACCTATAAATTGTACTAATCCCGCAGGTCTGAAAAAAAGACAAAAATCACTTTTTAGGTATATATTTACTCCCCTGCTGTCCCCTTCCCCGCTTAGACACCCGAGAGTATTCAGCTTTCTTTGCTATTTCAGCCCTCGATTTATCCGAAGCGAGGGTATTCGCCGTCTGCACAGAGAGCAGAATACGGAAAAAATCCGGTTCCGGCACTTCAAATCGAAGGGACTCTTTGGAAAAAGGATGAGTGAATGCGAAAACCCGGGCATGAAGAGCGAGACCATATCTCGAAAAAACGGCATTTTCGGCGCCGTACACCAGATCTCCTGCCACGGGATGCCCCAGATGCGCCATATGAATTCGTATCTGGTTTTTGCGCCCTGTTTCAAGCTCGCACTCCACCAGATCGCACGCTTTTCCCCGCTGGATAACCTGAAATCGGGTAACCGCTTTTTCAGACCTTGGGGACGCCCCTTCCTCAGAAACATAGGCCTTA
>JAITWB010000238.1 GCA_031285525.1 Spirochaetaceae bacterium | reverse complement strand
GTGGTACAATATTCAATTGCCGGACGGCAGCCGGTATACCTTCAATACCCCCAGAGCTCCTTTTCTTCTGTTGTAGCCCCCATTGCCCGACACATAACAAAATCGGGCGGAAACGGGATGCCCCAGCTCCACGATGAAGAGGATCTGGCGAAACTGGTAGGAACATTTTACGCAAATCAGGAATAATAGTCCTTTAAGGGGACAATCATATGACCATTTTCTAAAATTTCACCACTATAATATTGATTATCTCCATCATCGTATGGTAGACTTATACATTAGGCGGGTTTTATGGATGTAGATACTATTCTCTCGGATCTCAGAAATATCAGTAATACCAGCGGGACTGAATTTCTGCAACTTAGCTCCAGCTTCCCTATTCTCATAGGCGAGCTTGATACCGGAGGCTCCGGAGCATCCAATAAAATACAATCCCTGGTCACCTTGCAGGGAAAGCTGACTAAACTTATCGAAGAACAGATGAAAATCCTGACAAAGGACAGAAAGTTCCTCAGTTCCTTCCATGAAAAAAACAGAAACCTTTTTAGTACCCTAACCAAGAACCTGGACTTTCTCTCTGAAATGACTAAGATCATCCTGACCATCCGGGAAGCGAGCATGGAGATGGAGATCATTTCCCTCAATGCCATGATCGTTTCGATAAAGTCGGGGAAAGAGGGGCAGGCATTCTCCTATATAACAGAAAACCTCAAGCAGCTTTCTATTAAGCTTATATCCCAATCGGACAACCTTATATCCTTTGAGGCTCTTATCCGTAAAAACATCAATGTACTCCAGGAAACCGTAGACAATGTCTCCGAGTCCTGGGCGCAGCTGGAAAGCGTTATCGGTGAGGACTCGTTTAACGATCTTTTTGCCAGTATCACCGAGATGGAAATAGCGATACAAAACATTACCGCTGCTGCTGCTGCGGTAAAAAGACCGATCCTCAAGGCAATGGAGAGTATTCAGCATCAGGATATTATCCGCCAATCCCTGGACGACGTACAGCTGACCATTTCAAAGATAGAGACTCCTCCTCATGACGCAGAGGAGACGGAAAAACTGGATCAGCTCACGTTCAACGTGCAGCTTTCTGAAGTTGCGATTGATGTGCTTTCCAACATAAAAAAGCGTCTCGACGACAGTATCACCCTGTTCTGTGACAACCAGGCGCAAGTAAACGATATTCTCAATTCTGTTGAGATGAAACGCACCGAGTTTATCAAGACCTTTCTCGATGCAGGAAGCAGCAAAAGCGTCAGCGCCCATATTTCCGCTGCGATCTCGAATTTCGAGTTCTTTATGAGCGGGGTTACGGCATACCAGAATTCCCAAAACAGGGTACTCAGCAACTCTATGGATATACAAAAACAGGCGATGAAGATACAGACCTGTTTTGAAGAGATATTTCCTATTGTTACCAACCTTCAGTACGTGGCTATCGCTCAACGGATAGAGGTAGCTCGGACGAGCGCCATTAATTCGATCCATTCGACTGTTGAATCCATGTCGGATCTGATTACGAAGACCCACGGCGATGTAGAGGAAGCTCAGGAGCAGCTCCAGAGTTTTATAAACAACTCAGGCAGCCTTATCCAGAACTTTTCCCGGGAAACTGCGAGCGATAAGAATAAATTTACTGCCATAATGGCGCGAAAATCGGAGTTTTTGAAGGATCTCCAGGCGATACAGGCGCTCTTTTCTGAGGAGCTAACCAGCTTTTCGGTCTATTCAAAGGACTTCTTTTCTAACTATCAGAGTATTGGCGACAGTATAGAGAATCTCAAAGGGCTTTCGGTGTACTTAGCGAAGACTCAAGCTACCATCAATAACCTGAGAATGGATATGGAAAAAACCCGGAGTAGTATACTTACGAGTTTGCAGCTTGAGAATTGGGAAATTCACAATGATGCTTTTAAGAACTTTATAAGTCATTTTACTATTGTTTCCGATAAACAGGCCGCCGGTACGGTTGCGGGACTAGATATCGAAGGCGGCGTAGAGGCGGGAGAAATAACGCTTTTTTAGGAATAGGAGATGAGAGTTGAACAGACATTATGACCCCCACTTTGGGAAAGACATCGTAACCATCCATCCTGGGGAATACTACACCTCTACAGAAGACATCTATATCGCCACAGTACTTGGCTCCTGTATCAGCGTTGCGCTCTTCGACACCCAGTTACAACTGGGCGGTCTTAACCACTTTATGTTGCCTAAGTCCTCGCGGGATGTGGTTCTGGAGGAAGATGAAGGCCGCTTTGGGGATTATGCGGTGGAGCTCCTCATAAACGACATGATGAAAAAGGGCGCCAAGCGGGCTCACCTGCAAGCCAAGATATTCGGCGGCAGCAACGTCCTTGAGGACAATGGATACCATCAGAATATGACGGGTATCAATAATATCAACTTTGCATTAAACTTTCTCAAAGAGGAACGGATTCCCATCCTGGTAAATGATACAGGGGGAATTTTCCCGCGGAAGATATACTTTCACCCTCAGACGACGAAGGTGTTTCTCAAACGTATACAGAAGAGCGGCATGACGGTGGCGGAGATCAAGAAGCGGGAAGAAGCGTACCAGCAGTCGCTCAAGAAGATGGAGAAGGAAGCAGGAGATATTACCTGGTTCTAGCCAGTGCCATTGTGTCTGACACCGCGGTGCAGGAAAACGGCGCAGCAAGGGTTGTCCGAAAACGATTTGGACAACCCCGATTATACCGTGGTTTTAAGCGTTTTTGGCGAGGTTTTCTTCGACGTGTTTGAGGATTTCTTCCATGTCGAGGATGAGGACAAACTGCCCGTCCTTTTCGCCGAGCTGCTTGATGAACTTATTGTTCATCGAAGATACCGGGCGGCTGCTTGAGATATCAGAGCGGATGCTGGTATCCAGCGGTCCGACCCCTTCAACCCTGTCGGCGATAATGCCGAAGGTAAGCGGCTGTTGTTCATCGTCAACCGAAACCTCGGTTACGATAATGGAGGTTGCTTTTTCATCCGCCGTTGGTTCGATGTCAAAGAGGGTCCTAAAGTCGATGACCGAAATGACCGAACCCCTGATGTTCATAACCCCTTTCATGTAGGAAACGGTACGGGGGACAGGGGTAATCGGTTCCCATGACAATACCTCTTTGACGGACTGCACGTTAATAGCGAAGGCGCCATCACCGAGAAAGAAGGTAAAGTAAACGTTGGTGTTTTCAGTTTGTTCGTTCATTATTTGCTCCTGCTGTTGATAATAAAGCAACTGGAAAGAATAATCAACATATTTTTGTTTAGGGAAGACCACTATATGGAGGAGTATGATGGCTAAATCGGCAACAATTTCCTGGAAGGGTTTCCTGTCCGTTAATAATGCGGAAGCTATAAAAGAAGAGCTGGAAAAAAAACTTTCGAAAGATGACAGTCTCACCATCGATATATCCAATGCAGATGATATCGATGTGTCCATAATTCAGCTCATGTATGCGGCTTTTAAGGAAGCAGCGGCGTTACAGAAAAAGCTCAGTATTACCGGAACCTTCAAACCCGATGTCCGCCGATGTCTGTATGTATGCGGCATAATCGAAAACGATGCCATGCCGGATGCAGATATTGCGGCAAAATTAAACGCCCTCGGAGGTACCCAGTCATGATGGAGAAAATGTCCGATATTTTTCTTGACGAAGCGAATGATCTGCTCGATAAACTGGAAGACCTGCTGCTTGAGCTTGAACAGCATCCGGACGATGCAGAGACTATTTCCGCTATTTTCAGGATTATGCACACCATCAAGGGTTCTTCGGCGATGTTCGGCTTTGATGCGATTTCAAGCTTTACCCACGAGGTGGAGACAGCCTTCGATTATGTGAGAAACGGAAAGGTGAGCGTTAATTCCGACCTGATAACCATGACCCTGCAAACCAGGGATCATATCAGAAATCTCCTGGATAATGCGGATGATCCGGAGACTCAGGAAACATCAAAAGCGCTGATACAGAAATTCAAGGCATATGTGGCGGCTAACGGAGTCGGAGAACTCCAAAGCGCTGCTGCCCCTGCGGCGGCGGAACCGAAGAAAGAGGAAGCCAAAAAGAGAAGTCCCAAAAAAGACGACGATGCGGATGCGATGGAAACCACCTACCGTATCCGGTTTGCGCCGTCCCCTGAGGTGTTCCTCAACGGAACCAGACCCCATGCATTGCTGCTTGAACTGGCTCATATGGGGCATATCACGGTAAGTCCCTATACGTCCAAGCTTCCGACCCTGTCTCAGATCGATCCTGCTACCTGTTACATGCGATGGGATATTATCCTGACCACCAAGGCAGCCAGAAATGCCATCGAAGATGTGTTCATCTTCCTCGACAGCGACAGCACTATCAAGATCGAACCGGCGGCGGTGTATACCGATGAGGACTCGATACACCCCAAGAGGCTTGGCGAGATATTGACGGAAAAACATATCGTTTCCGACAATGATATCAGCGACGCTCTGTCGCAGCAGAAGCAGCTGGGACAGCTTCTGACGGAGAGCAAAAACGTCGATCCCGATGAAATTCAGGCGGCTCTCAAAGAACAGAAGCATATCATGGAGGTTTCTGAGAAGAAGGGGCAGGAGACTGTCTCTCAGACCATCAAGGTAAGCTCCGAGAAGCTGGATCAGCTCATCGATCTCGTGGGCGAGTTGGTTACCTTTAATGCTCGGCTGGTTCAGATGTCCCAGAATATCCAGCACACGGTTCTCTCTACCCTCTCAGAGCAGGGTGAGCGGCTTATTTTGGAGCTTCGGGATACGACCATGGATATGCGAATGCTCCCCATCGGAACCATCTTCTCACGGTTCCGGCGGTTGGTGCGGGATCTTTCGTCGAACCTCAAGAAGAATATCGAACTGGTCACCGAAGGTGCGGAAACGGAACTGGATAAGACGGTTATAGAAAAGCTTAACGATCCTCTGGTTCACCTTATTAGGAACTCTGTCGATCACGGCGTTGAGACTCCGGAAGTGCGGCGGGCGATGGGTAAGCCTGAGACAGGTAAGGTTACCCTCAAGGCACAGCACGCCGGGGCTTTCGTTCTCATTACCATTGAGGATGACGGCGCAGGGTTGGACAAGGATAAGATAATTCAGAAGGCGGTTTCCAAGGGGCTTATCCCTGCAGGAGCGGAGCTGAGCGAAGCTGAGATATGCGATTTGATCTTCATGCCCGGTTTTTCTACTGCGGATCAGATATCTTCCGTGTCCGGCCGGGGCGTCGGTATGGACGTGGTTAAACGGGATATCACCGCTCTGAACGGTACGATTACCACGATTACGAAAAAGGGCGGCGGTACAAAGTTCATCCTCAAACTGCCTCTGACGCTGGCGATTATCGAAGGTATGCATGTTGAAATCGGCGGCGAGTCCTTTGTCATTCCCCTGTCGGCGGTACTGGAGTGTATCGAGTTCAAGCGGGAAAAACATGAGGACGGGGAACAGAAGATGTGTTCCTATAT
>JAITWB010000232.1 GCA_031285525.1 Spirochaetaceae bacterium | reverse complement strand
TCGTCTATGGGCGCAACCTGTCCGTCCAGCAGGAAGCAGCGGTATTCCGGGTCGGTGTCCAATATCTGTAAGAGCTGCTGCATGAATTTGATAAGCAGCACTCGGCTGTGCCATATAGGGTAGCGCCATTCCCTGTCCCAATGGGTGTGGGGCAACATGTGCGCAACTGTGTTTCTTTCTTTCTTATCCGCCATATATATCCTCTACTCCCCTGTAATTAAACGCAAGATTTCTTCAAAATCGCGGCAATAGCTGTTGCACATGCCGAGGGTGCCGCTTTGTACGATGTTTCCGCTGGCAATACCTACGGTGTAGTAGCCTGCGAGGCGTACTGCGCACACGCCGGCTCCGCTGTCTTCTATTCCGATGACCTGTCCCCGCTCTTCTGATGGGATGCCGAGTCCTACCCGGGCAACTTCGGCGTAGAGCCAGGGGTGGGGTTTCGCTTCGAGCTCTCCCATGGTTCCCGGTTCTCCTTCGCCCAGGGGTTGTCCTGCGGTGATGATGCAGTCGTAAAAGTCCGCAGGATCGCCGAGTCCCAGGGTGTCAAAGGCGGAGAGGATTTCCGGCCATGCCTTGCGGTAGAGTCCGGAGGTAACCAGGCCTATCTTGATGCCCCGTTCTTTGAGGGCGAGCAAAAAGGGCTTTATCCCCGGCGCGGGGGTAAAGGCTCCCGGTTTGCCGCACCCGTTCATGATGTTGTCCATCTCCTGTTTGGTGTGTTCCGTGTAAAATGCACGGGCTTCCTGCAGGCTTGCATGGGGGGCATACTTTTTAAGGCAGTACTGTAGGTGTTCGCTGACGCTGTGACCGGATACGAAGGGTGTGTCTTCGGCTGCCAGTTCAAAGTGTTCGTCTTTGAGTACAGAACATATCGTTTTCTGGATAATCCATATCCAGAACTCTTCGCTGTGTACGGTGGTGCCGTCCAGATCCATGAGTACCGCTTTTACGGGACGCTGTAATGTTACCGGACGCAGCGGGTACCATGCAGGGCTGCCCATGTCGCTGTTTACCCAGACAAGAGTGTGGTCTGCAAATACGATGAGCTCTATCTTGCCGTCTCCGGTTGCCAGTATGTGGCGTACGCCGTTCTTGTCCTTTTTGTGTACCCCGTCGGTACACTCATTTTTTTCTGTAAAACCGTCAGCGGCTCTGGCTGTTCCCAACGCGGGGACTTCCCATTGTAAATCACTCATCCTTTAACTGCTCCTCCTGTTAAGCCTTGAACCAGATAGCGCTGTAAGAAAATGTAGATAATGATGATCGGGATACAGGCGATGACTCCGGTGGCTGTCATTTGTCCCCACCGGATGCCGCTTTTGGTGATGGCGGCGCTGACCCCTGCCATGAGGGGGCGTGTGCTGTCCACGTTGATAAAGGTGGTTGCCAGCATGAGTTCCTGCCAGACCGAGATGATTACCGAGAGTCCTACTGCCATGAGTCCCGGCTTTGCCAGGGGAAGAACGATTTTATGGAATACCATAAAGCTGTTGCATCCGTCGATGGTTGCAGCTTCGTCTATGCTTCGGGGGATGGAGTTGAAGTAGCCCAACAGCAGCCAGGTGGCTATGGGGATTTGTACTGCGCCGTATACCAGTATAAGGGCAATGCGGCTGTTGAGCATTCCCATGTTTCCCAGGCTTACATAGAGGGGGACGATGAGGGTGGTCAGCGGCATGAGCTGGGTGAGCAGTACGATGAGCAGATAGGCAACTTTGCCTCTGAACTTAAAGCGGCTCAGGCTGTATGCGGCAAGGGAAGCACAGCAAAGAGCAAGGAGCAGAGTGCAGAGAGCATAGATGATGCTGTTGAGGAAATATACAGGGATTTGGGTTTGGCTAAAGGTGTACTGGAAATTCTCAAAGGTCATTGCCCGGGGTAATACGCTGGGGGGAATTGCAAATATTTCACTTTCCATCTTGAGGGATGTTACTGCCATCCAGTAGAGCGGAAAGAGTACTATGAGCGCGGTACATATGAGTACTATCGCAGTGTATGCATTTTGCATGACAGTATTCTGTCCTAATCGTTGTCTTTGGAGCATTACAGTGTTCCCTCCTCTTTCAGGTTTCCAAACATTTTACGTACATAGGGTACACATACCAGGCATACCAGTACGAGGCTTATTACTGCCATGGCGGCGGAACGTCCAAAGTCGAATTGTTCGAATGCCAGACGGTAGGTGTATATGGGCATGGTCGTGGTGGAATCCATGGGGCCGCCCTTGGTGGTACTCCAGATAAGGTCAAAGTAGTTGAGGGTCCAGATGGTGGTGAGTACCCCGGTGGAAGCTATAACCGGCGAAAGGTGGGGCAGGATGATATGCCTGAATACGTGGTGGTATTTTGCGCCATCCAAACGGGCGGATTCTATCTGGTCTACAGGTTTGTTTTGCAGCGCCGCTGTTACCATGAGGAACCAGAAGGGAGCCGCCTTCCAGACGTTTACCAGGATGAGGGTGAAAATGGCGATTTTAGGGTCGCTCATAAACAGTATATTTTTGTCGCTGAAACCCAATGACATTTGTATAAAGTTGATTATACCGACGTCGCTTTGGAGCATGAATTTCCAGATAAGAGCGGTGACCACGCCCGGTATGAGCCACGGCACCAGCATGATGGTACGGAGAAATGCTTTTCCGTATCTGAGACCATCGGTAAACATTGCCATACCAACGCCGACGATCATCTGCAGGACAACGCCCAGGGCTGTCCAGAGTACGGTGTTCCATAAAACGGTTACAAACTTGGCATCGGATAAGACTTTTATGTAGTTTGCAAAACCGATAAAAGACCGTTCCATGTCTCTGAGGGTCCATTTGAAAAAGCTTATGCCTATGTTATACGCTATGGGGTATCCCAGTATCAAAAGCATGATAACTACCGATGGCACAAGATATAAAAGCGGTTCTATCCGCCGAAAAGTCCCTATACGCTTTCCCATTGCAGTTTCCTCTTTATGAAAACGGGGAAAGGAAATGATGACATCCCTTTCCCCGCTGTTTGTTTATTCAGAAATGAACTTCATCTTATTCGACGATATCGGTGATTGCCTTGTTGAGGGCAGCGATAGCGTCGTCGATAGAGGTTCCGCCGACTACGACAGAAACGACTGCGTCGTAGGCTGCGCGGTCGATGTCAGCATAGTACAGGGTCTTGGGCTGTGCCTGGCGGGCATACTGGATCTGATCCAGATAGACTGCCATGTTCGGGTTTGATACCAAGGGAGAAGCGTCCAGGGCTTCCTGGTTTGCGGGGATATCACCGATGAGTCCGGCATTATACTGGGCAGAGGTGAGAATCTGTGCAAACTTTACCGCCTGCGCAGGGGCAGCAGTCTTGCTGGATACGCATATACCGAAACCGCCGCCGAAGCTGCCGTTGGGGGCAGAAGCATTCATTTTGGGCAGCAGAGCCTGTCCGTACCAGTCTGTGGTGAGGATGGTGGTGTCCGCCAGGGTGTTACCGACGATCATGCCCATCTGGCCTTCGGCAAACAGGCGGGCCACGTCGTGCTGGTTAAGGGTTGCATAGTCGGGCTCAAAACTGGGCTTCATAGCGAGAAGCATTGCCAGATATGCCCGGAACTCGGGGGTGTCTGCGTTGGGGGTAATATCTCCGGCGGGAGCAACTTTGATGATGCTTGCGTTGGAGGCATTGAATACACCCTGCATCGGGAATTCAACAAGCCCTAAGTCCATGCCGAAACCGTACTTGCCGGTGTTTTGGGTGATCTGCAGGGCATATGCCTGGAGTTCTGCCCAGGTGGTGGGAGGGGACTCGGGGTCGAGACCTGCTTCTGCGAAAATAGCTTTGTTGTACCACAGGATACGGCAGTCGGTGGTGAATGCCATGCCCATGTTGGCGCCCTGCCACTGATACATGCCCTGTACGCCGGGGAAGAACTTGCTAAAGTAATCTGCTCCCGCATAGGTATCCATGTTCAGCAGATTGCCGCTGTTGGCAAAGGTGGGGAAGTCGGGGTTGTTTACCATGAAGATGTCGGCGGGGTTGCCGGCGGCAAACATGGTCTTGTACTTGGCATCCCAGTCGCCGTAGGGATCGCTTTGCAGTTCGGCTTTGTAGCCCGGGTTTTCGGCTTCAAACTGCGCCTTTGCTGCCTGCCATACTGCGGCATAGGGCTCGCTGGTTACCCAGTCGGAAAAACCATAAAACGTAAGGGTTACATCCTTGGGGGCGGCAGCCTCGCTTTTGCCGCCTGCAAATACCGTTACAGCCATACATAACATAATCGCTAATGTCAGTACTTTCTTCATAAAAATCCTCCTGCAAAAAAGTGATATACCATATAACTTAATTATTATATCATGTTATAATAATTAAGTCCAGTACGTTTTTAAGAGAAAAGTACTGTTTATTTTGTAATAAACCTACTGTTTTCCGCTTTAATTATTCTTTTTAGAGAGAGTATGCTGTTTCAATTGACTTATGGTATAACCCGTGGTATTCTTACGGCACATATGGGGATTGAAACAGATAACGACGAAGAAATCTTTTTTGATCAGGAGTTGGGTCTTGAGAACCTGAGTATCAGATTCTCGGTAGATGATCTTTCATCTTTTAAGGATATGGCTCACCTGGTTTCTATTTCACTCGAAAAAATCCGAGAGGCGATTCCCTCTGCGGATCCGGCGTTCTATCTCCACGACCGAGAAGCTCGGGATTTTCACGAAATCTTGAGGGATGGTATCTTCAGCGTACCCGATGATTCGCTTTTTACCGGGTTTCTTTCCATGAACAGCGGAATTATCGCAATGAAGGATCTTGAACAAGAACCTTTCTTTAGCGAAGACGATCTCTTGCGGATGATGGTGATTGATACTCTCAGGGTTTCATTCATTTTGCCGGTGATCCATAAATACCAGCTCTTGGGCTTTGTTACTATCAGTTTTTACGAGGAAGGGGAATATATTCTCAGTGATGAGGATGAACAGTTTCTCAAGCTCTTTGCCGAGGCGCTCAGAATAAATCTCTACGCCGCAACCTTGGTAGATGACCGTCTCAAGGAGCTCTCAAGCCTGAGTTCCCTCTCTGATTCATTGCGTAATGTATCCTCCTTTGGCGGACTTTCCTCTTCTGTCACCGCTCTTATTTCTCCGATGTTCTCCTTTGATATGGCGGTGTATTATGAATTTGACAAAGAAACGGATACCCTTATTCCCCGTTCATCCCGGGGTATCGCAGAGGAACAGCTCATTCCGTTATCTATAGATGAGGGACTTAATGGGTATGTGTTCAAAAAACAGAAACCGGCTCTCATAACCTCCTTTGAGGAAGCTGTATTTTATCGCGACCTTTGCACAGAAGAATATATCACCGGATCCTGCATCTCTATGCCGGTAACGGCTGAGGAATCGATGTTCGGGGTGATAACGGTTATCAAGAACACTGGATCGGGATTCGGCGTCGATAACCTCTATATTATGCGTATTATGACAGCTATGATGGCAAACGAGCTTGAAAACAAACGGCTCTATCAGAAGCTGCAAAACAATTACCTCGAAACGGTGGCGATGCTCTCCAAGGCGCTGGAAGCAAAGGATAATTACACCAGAGGTCACTCTCAGCGGGTTATGGAATTCTGCGTAGGAATTGCTGGTGAACTCGGGTTTACTCCGGAAAAGAGGGATAGGATAAAAATTGCCGCCCTGTTTCACGATATCGGGAAGATTGGTATCTCCGAGAATATCCTGAATAAACCGGACAAGCTTTCCGCCGAGGAGTTTGAGATTATCCGGAGTCATCCGAGTATCGGAGCCGACATCGTTGCCTCGATAGAAACCCTCTCTGACCTCAAAGATATTATCCGGTACCACCATGAAAAACTGAATGGTTTAGGCTATTATGGCAAAAAGGCAGGCGAATATCCATGGGAGTCAACGATTATAGCCTTGGCTGATATTTACGATGCCCTCACCTCCAACCGCCCTTACCGCACAATTGCGGGAACGGAGGAGGTTGTTGACTATCTCTACACCTGTATCGGAGAAGCCTTTGACGACATGGTCTTTGGAGCTTTCCTTCGTTATATGAAAAAAACAAACCAGATAGATCCGGGGTATATCCCCGATTCGGAATAAGTCAGAAGCGGCATTGAATAATCTCATCGAGGTCTATTTAGCCGCCTTCTGTTACTGTGGTAATGCCGGGCTCGCTCTGAGGCGGCTCGCTTCGTTATCCCTGATAGACAAGATCAGTACCGTACCTTCCGGCACCGCGTAAGGCACGGTCAGGCTGCCGCCGGGGTGGTCGAAGGATGTGAGCTGGTAACGCTCTCCGTTTGCGGAGAGGGCTTCCAGTTTAAGACTGAGCGGGTAGGGATAGGCAGGCAATGTTTCGGTAAATATACCGTACACCGTGCCGTCCTTCGGTTCCGTCGGGAAGGCAAATACCGATTCAACCCGGGAGTAGGCGTTCACCGCCGAATCCCCCGCCGGAAGCTGGGATACAATAGTTCCGGGAATCTCCTGTCCGTTGGGAGCCCGGGCGGAAAAATCAAACACCACCTTACTTCGGCTCATGAGCAGCATGGTATCATTTATGGATAGACCGAGTAGATTGGGCACCTTCACGGTACTGCTCTGAGGTCCCCGGCTTACCACCATTTCAAGCCGTACCGGATCGGTGATCTCCGTATCCGGGGCGGGATTCTGCTCCAGGATCGTCCCCGCAGGGGAGGGATCAAACTGATAGATAGGGGGTTCGGCAAGCACAATGAGCGGCCGGGTTGTAGAGGTGAAGAGGGACTGAAGATGTACTTTTACTTCGTCCACATTCTGTCCGATATAGTTTTCGATCCGGTCGATGATAACGCCCCGGCTTATGATCAGGTTGATACGGCGTCCGGCTTTTACGATAGAGCCGGGAACAGGACTCTGTTCAAGGATCGTCCCCTTCTCATCGGGGTGATCCGAAAAGCGGAGCTGTATTTTGGGATAGAGCTCCTTTGCCTGAAGCTCAAGCAGCGCCGTGGAGAGCTCCTTTCCTGTTATGTTGGGTACCATGACCTCTTCTGAACCCCGGAGGGTGAGGAAAAAGACGATGACACAGGTGAGCGCCATTAATATAAAGACACTCAGACAGGTTATGAGAAGCAGTTTGCCGTTTTGCTGCAGTTTTTCCATGAGTGAGCGGAAATCCATTCTGAAATCTGAAAAATGAAAAGCCATTATACAATCCTTATGTCAGCGGAGCCGGATGCACCGACTCAAAATGAGTTGACTCATTCTGAGTCAATGCTGCCTGAATAAAATCAGCGGAGCCGTTGAGAAAATCCTTCCAGGGGAGAGCTTTTTTCGTCTCCCACTGCAATGTCTGTAATGCGAGAACGCCCTTACCTGTTTGTACCAGAATTCCCGCTTTTTTGTCTACACCAATAACCTTCCCCGCAGGGACTGTATTTTCTTCCTCAAGAGAACCCTGATATACCGCAGCCCGGTGTATATGCACCGAAGCATCGGGCTTTTCTGGGCGTTTTACCGTGGTAAAGGTTCCCGGCCAGGGGGAATAGGCGCGAATATGGGCGGCTATCTCCGGGGCAGTGCGGTTCCAGTCAATGGCGCCGTCTTCCTTTTTGAGGAGTGAATAGTAGGTGGCGGCGGCGTTATCCTGAGGAACAGGATTGAGGCTTCCTGCTTCAAACTGCCGGAGTACTTCAAGGAAAAGTTCCCCACCGCAGCTGCCTACCCGCTGTAACGCCTCTCCGGAGGTTTCTGTCTCACCAAAGCTGAAGGGCGCCTGGAGCAGTATATCCCCGGCGTCCATTTCCCGAACCATTTTCTGCACAGTGATGCCGCTCTCCCTGTCGCCGTTGTATATGGCGGCCTGTACCGGAGAGGCTCCCCGGTACAAAGGAAGCAGCGATGGATGGAGATTTATAGCCCCTAAGGGAAAAAGCGAGAGAAACTGGGGACCAAAGAGTTTGCCGTAGGAGAAACAGACCATGATATCCGGCTTGAGAGCCGCGACAGCATCCCGTACCTCCTGGTTAAGCTTCTCCGGGGCGAGTATGGTTATAGGATGCCGATCCGGCGCCTCGGCGTTCAGTTTTTCTGCGGCAAGGGCTACCGGAGTCGGTTCAAGCTCCTTTTTGCGTCCCTTGGCAGTAGGGGGATTGGTCAGAACCGCAACAATCTCGTGTTTCGCCGCAAGGGAAGCGAGGGGAG
>JAITWB010000204.1 GCA_031285525.1 Spirochaetaceae bacterium | reverse complement strand
TTCGCTGCCTCCTGAGACGGCAAAGGTTTCGGAGATGATCCGGGGCACGGTGACCATATGGGTTGACCGGGGAATCCGGGTTCAGCAGGGGATGGGTTTTGCTGATAGGGTGATAGGTTCGGGGTTTTTTATCGATAAGCGGGGATATATTGTGACTAACCATCACGTTATCTCCAGCGAGGTAGATCCCACTTATGAGGGCTATTCGAGGCTGTATATAAAGATGTCGGATGATCCTGATACCCGCATTCCTGCCCGGGTTGTCGGCTGGGATCCGGTGTTTGATCTTGCTCTGCTCAAGACCGAAGTGGAGCCCCCTTATGTGTTCTCCCTCGGTTCGTCTACGGATATCGGGGTGGGTGACAGGATTTACGCTATAGGTTCTCCTGTGGGGCTGGATAGTACCCTTACCTCGGGGATTGTGTCTGCAGTCAATAGAAAGCTCTTTTCTCTGGGCGGGGTACTCCAGATCGATGCGGCTATTAACTCGGGAAATTCCGGGGGGCCGATTATCGATCAGGATGGCGCAGTGCAGGCTATCGTCTTTGCGGGAATCGAACCCTATGAGGGGCTCAATTTCGCTATCCCTGTCGAGTATTTGCTGTTGGAGCTCAACCGCCTCCATGAGGGAGGAAAGGTTTCTCATGGGTGGACAGGCAGTTTTGGCAATACCCGCCGGGATGCAAGGGCTGAGGTTCTCTATGTCATGCCTGGGGGAAGTTCATCCCTTGCCGGTTTGAAACCCGGGGAGGTTATTATCGCAGTGGACGGGGAAGCTGTTTCTTCGATAGAAGAGGTACAGCGCCGTCTGCTTGTTCGTATGCCCGGAACCATTGTGCGTTTTACCTGTGTGCCGCCGGAAGGCGAGATGTCTTCTGCAGAGGCTTCGGAGCGGTTTATATATCTGGAACAGCGTCCCCAGAATCCGGGGTTTGATATATACCAGCGGGATTTGCCGGAAAATTATTTTCTTCCCCTTTTTGGGATGACCCTTGTTCAGACTTCAATGGGGTTGAAGAAAAACTACCGGGTTACTTCCGTCATTCAGGGCGGAGTTGCGGATGAGTCGGGCTTTTCTGTGGAGGATCCTTTTCAGTTAGAGCGGGTTCGAATATCACCGGAAGAAGATGCCATCATGGCAGAGATTTATGCGAAGAAACGCAAGAATATGTTTATCAATGTGTGGCTTGCTATTGGGGCGTATCTGGACAGTCCGGGGTATTTTTGAGGGTGAGGTGTGTCCTTATACCTTTACCCTGTTCCTGTCTTATGCTATCATTTTTTCATGAAGAAATTATGTCATCGATATGCCGTCCCGGTTCTTGCATTGGTTTTGTCTGTTGCCGCCGCATCCTGTTCAAATCTGCTTGGGTATGGTGTGCTTCAGTGGAGCATTCCTGAAAAGCAGCTCTACGCCGGGGATATGGTTCCCGTTTATATTAGATCGAATATCAGTCAAGTATATGTTATAGGGATGAACGGCACCGATGAAAAGCTGGAGGTTCCCCTCTGGCAGATACGGCTCTTCTCTTCAAAACGAGAGGCTGCCCAGTTCAGTGAATCGATGGCGGAATTTTTTCATACCTATGCCCGGGTAGCTCTTGACGGGCTTCCTGTCCGGTTCGATCCGGATAACACTTCCCGGCAGATCTATCGGCTTCGGGAAAACGAGGTTATAAAGGTGCTCGGTAAAGGGAAGGGCTCCCCTGTTATGATGGGGAATGCTCCTGTGGAGGGGGATTGGCTCAATGTGCTCACCTCCGACGGAACAAGGGGCTGGTGTTTCTCCTATAACCTACGATTATACAATGAATTGGAAACAGATGTGGAAGATACCTCTGCGGAATATGAAACAGATGAACTGCTTGAATCGGTGCTGGTGAAGACCTGGTATCCTGAAAGTTATAAAACTATGATCGATTCTCAGCAGATAGATCCCGCATCGATAAATCCTGCATGGGGATTCAATCCGGGGCAGGATACGGGAATTGTTCAGGTACTCTCCTCAGGGATGGAGTATTCCTCATCCTATTCGGGAATAAAGAAGACCGCTTCCAGGCAATATGCCTTTGAAGGTTCCACTCTGACCATGCAGATCCGGCGATCTGATTATCTCGTTTTGCAGTATGCCGATTCCCGGGGAATGCCCAAGACTGGCAACTTTGTAGCCCTTTCTATTTCTCCGACGAAACTGGTGGAGGATGAGCTTGAACGCCGTCGGCTCGTATATGAGCAGCTCCGTACCCTGGGGCCGGTGTTTTCCAGTACCAGCTATGGGCAGCTTCGACTTCTTGAGGACGGACGTTTCCTCTGGAGCGGGTACGGCAGGCTTTCTCCTTCCGTGATTCCTGCTGCGGCTGACGGCAAGGGACGGGCGGAGATACGGTTCTTCATAGACAAGAGCCTTGCTTCTGAGTACGACGGGGTTATTTCTTTCCTGTTCGATAATACCTCTCGGTATGTTAACTTCCTCTATCGGTTGGATGGTAACGGTTTCCGCATGGAAGAAGTTCCCGACAGCAGTATTCGCAATGATCTGGTAGTTACCCGCAGAAGCGCTACCCCCCTTATTCTCTACTTTGCTGCTCAAAATGATGCATCATCTGCAAACCGCGCCGCAGGCGGAACCTTCTCAGGAGGCACAGCCTCCTACGGGGGGCTGTAGTGGCGTTTGTTCAATTTTCCCATGTTTCTCTTGCCTTCGGCGACCGGGATATCCTCAAGGATGTGGTGCTGAATCTCGCTTCCGGGAACAAGGCTGCCCTGGCAGGGGCGAACGGTTCCGGCAAGACAACCCTTATGAAGGTGCTCTGCGGTATCATCCAGCCCGATTCCGGTGAACGGGCGGTGCAGAAGGGAACCCGTACAGCCTATCTTCCCCAGTCTGATATCATTCACAAAGGACGCACCCTCCGTGCAGAGGCGGAAACCGCTTTTAGCAGGGGTATCGCCCTTTCTGCAGAGCTGGAGCGCCTTGCCGACGAGATGTCCCGATGCAGTGAAGTTGAGACGCCGAAGCTCCTCGAAAAATACCACGAGACCCAGACTGCTCTGGAGGAGTCGGGGTGGGAGAATCGGGTGCAGCTTGCGGCTCAAGTTTTGGCAGGCCTCGGGTTCTCCCAGGAAGACCTGGATCGGGATACGGGGGAGTTTTCCGGGGGATGGCAGATGCGTATCGCCCTTGCCAAGATTCTGCTGGAGCGCCCTGATATTCTGCTTCTGGATGAGCCGACAAACTACCTCGATCTGGAGGCTCGGACATGGCTCGAACAGTGGCTGCGGAACTTTGAAGGCGGCTTCTTGCTGGTGAGCCACGACCGTTTTTTCCTGGACGTGACTGTCACCGATGTGTATGAGCTCTTTGGCGGTGTCCTCCGGCGCTATCCCGGCAACTATAGCCATTACGAACAGGTGCGGGCAGTGGAATTACAGAGTCTTGTAGCCCGCTATATGCTCCAGCAGGAGGAGATCCGCAAGATCGAGGATTTTGCCCGGCGCTTCCGGTACAAGCCGACAAAAGCGGCTCAGGTACAGGAGCGGCTTAAGCAGCTCGAAAAGATGGAACGCATCGAGATCCCTGAGGGTCTCAAAAAAATACAGTTTCGGTTCCCTCCGGCTCCTCACTCAGGACGGCTGGTGTTGACCCTTGAGAATGTTTCCCGCTCCTACGGCTCCCGCCATGTCATACAGGATCTCTCGATGACAGTGGAAAACGGAGAGCGCCTCGTGGTGGTGGGACGGAACGGCGCCGGAAAGTCAACCCTGCTTCGAGCCATTGCCGGGGTAGACCCTGAGTACACCGGAGTCATAAAAGCCGGAGCGGGGGTGTCTATCGGCTATTTCTCCCAGGACAGCGCCGCTTCCATTACGGGAACCCAATCCATGCTGGAGATGCTCGAATCGGAAGCCCCTTTGGAGCTCATCCCGAAAATCCGGGATCTTTTGGGAGCCTTTTTGTTCCGGGGAGACGATGTGTATAAATCGGTCTCTGTGCTGTCGGGGGGTGAAAAAAGCCGTCTTGCCCTGCTCAGGCTGCTTTTGCGTCCCGTAAACCTGCTTATACTCGACGAACCTACGAACCACCTGGATCTCAGCGCCAAGGATGTCCTCCTTTGGGCGATAAAAGAGTTCGGCGGCACTGTTCTGTTCGTCAGCCACGACCGGGATTTTATAGAAAGTCTTGCTACCCGGGTATTGGAACTCACAGTCGGCACTGGCGGGCAGTCTGCCCATAATACTTCCCGGCAGTTTCCCGGCGGATATCGATACTATCTCGAACGGATTGCTGCGGAAGAAGCCGGTGAAATTCCTGCTGCCGGTTCGTCATCCATTCCTGTGATGGCGGAACAGAAAAAGGCTGTCTCTGTTTCATCTGCCGAGGGAGCAACATCAGGCGGTTCAAGCTGGGAAGAGGAGAAACGCAAGCGTTCCGAACGCCGCCGTCTGGAGAGGGAGGAAGCCCGTCTGCTGGATGAGATCGCCGCAGCGGAGGAGAAAAAACAGTCCTTGGAGGAGCAGCTTAACTCCCCTGATGTCTACTCCGATCCCGAACGTTCACGGCTGATGCAGCAGGAAATCGCCGCAGCAGAGATTCTGCTGACGGATCTAGCTGAAAAATGGGAACAGGCGGCTCTCCGCTTATAGTTCCAATTGTTATAGAGTCAAGGTTAGTGTGAGGTGTTTTTATGGAAAATGCAATGTGTCCCTGCGGATCAGGGAAAACCTACAAAGAGTGCTGTGAGCCCTTTATCACCGGAAAAAGTCAGCCCGCTACGGCGGAACAGCTGATGCGCAGCCGGTATTCGGCGTATGAAAAGCACGAGATCGCCTACATAATCGATACCTGTACGATCAGGGAGGAGGAACAGCGAGTCGATCCGGAAGAAACCCGGCGCTGGAGCGAGGAATCACAGTGGTTGGGGCTCAAAATCCTCAACACCGAAAAGGGTCAGGAGGGCGACACCGAAGGGATCGTCGAATTCTCCGCTGAATACGTGCGTAAGGGTCTCAAGGATGTTCACCTCGAACGGGCATCATTCAAGAAAGAGTCGGGACGTTGGCTTTACGACGACGGCTCTCTCATACCCACAACGATCGTCCGAGCCGAAAAAAAGGTTGGACGCAACGAACCCTGCCCCTGCGGCTCCGGCAAGAAATACAAACAATGTTGCGGCCGATCGGTCGCAACATTGCCGCTGTGCTGCAAAAGGCAACCCTCATAGACCGCCAGACTGCAACAGGGTTTCTGCCATTGTGAGAAGATGATTGTCCTTTCAGTCAGGATGTTGGGTTTTGTTAAGACGAACGCTGGTGTATACGTGAATATACACCAGCGTTTGTCTTAATTCTCCTCAGTTGTTTCGTTGACCTGTTCGCTGGTCTCTTCGTTGACCTGTTTGCCGGTCTCTTCGTTGACCTGTTCGCCGGTCTCTTCGTTGACCTGTTCGCTGGTCTTTTTGCTGACCTTTTCACTGACCTGTTGGGGGGGCGCTTCTTTACTGTCAATATGCTTGTAAATCTCATGCTTGATATTGACTAGTGAAGATTCCAACTCTTTCCTGATGATCGCATCGATCGTTTCCAGATACGTTTCATCAGTAATCTGAACCTCGGGATCATAAAACAAAAGTGAGGGGGATACTTTAAGAAGTCCAATGAGTTCTTGAAGAAGTCCAGCTGACACAAACTTTCTGCCCGTCTCGATGTTGCTGATGTGTTGTGTCGAAATCTGAAGTGTTTCCGCAAGAATTTCCTGTGATAAACCGGCTTTCTTTCTGTACCGCCGCAAATTGTTTCCAAACAGAACTTTAATATCCAAAAGACACCTGCCTTCAATTGAATTTCTCTATATAGGATAGAGTACTTTTGCCATAAATAGTATCATTTTTTAAGTTCAAAACGCTGTTTTTATATACTTCAAAGTTACATTTTGAAGTATCATACAGATTCTGAACCCTTTCTGCTCCTCATGCAACAGAATATGAAGCATATTATGGGTGCCAAAGCCTATGTTGTACAACAGTTTCTATGCATTTGCTATTCTCAGGGGAAATCAATATAGATAAAATATCCTCTGATGAAGCTCCATTACCTCTATAATATACATAAGCAGCCATGGGAGTAAAGCACTTTTTTCACTTTTTTTCAAAATTGTCTCTTTTATTGAGACGTTTCGATGAGTTCCATGTCTTTAAGAATCTCATAGGACTGAGTTATGTGATCCAGCAGGAGCCGCAGTTTTTGCCGGAATACTTCATTTTGCTTTCCCTGAATCGTCGAGATGTTGGCTAACGTATCGTACCGTTTATCCCGTACCGGGG
>JAITWB010000168.1 GCA_031285525.1 Spirochaetaceae bacterium | reverse complement strand
AAACCATTGCAGATAATATTCGGTTTATAAAACAGATACATTCCCGAGAAGCCTTATTGGATTATGCTGTTTCGATTTATAATTGGTTTTTTAGGGAGTGTGTCCTCTATAATCAGTACAGGACATTCTCTGAAAAACAGTACTTCACAATACAAAAAATGTATGAACAACTTGTTTTTGATCTGAAAAAAAGCGCTCAAACAGCAACAGGTTCTGATGATATCGAACGTATTGTCACAAAACACAGGGAATTGCTGTTGGCGGCATTGGATGAAACAGCTGATGCAGATAATAGGCGGGGTGACATACAAAGAATATGTTCAGAATATTCCACAGATTTGCAAAGAAGCATCTTGGGATACCATTTTGATGATTTGGCGGAACCCATATTGGATATAGGCTGTGGTGAAGGCGCTCATTTTGTAACCGAAGGCTTGCAAAGGGGAAAGCGGATTGTAGGCATCGATCAATATATTTCAAAAGAATATTCAGACACCATTCTATGCAGAAATTGGCTGGAATTTGAGTATATTCCTGGTTATTGGGGGACGATTGTCTCCCATATGGCCTTTACCAATCATTTTATCTATCATCTAAAGCATAAAACAGCATTGGTTGAGGCATATGACGAGACCTATTTCAATATACTCCTCAGTTTACGATCCGGCGGGACGTGGTATTACAGTCCCTCAATTCCTGAGATAGAAGAGAAAATCGATACCCATAGCTATGCAGTTCGACAGATTGCGGAAAATCTGAATGGAATCAGCGTTACCGCAACGCAGATAACGAAGCTATAAAGACTCAACTTCCGCTGTTCAGCCGTTCAAACACAAAGGATTCCCCTATGATTGACTCGATACCGTGGGCGGACATCCGTATCGGACGCAGCATCAGGATTTCTTTTACTGAATTGTTGGTGTTCTTGTTTTCCTGAAGGGAGATACTGTAGTTTGTTTCGAAGAGGGTTCCCCCTTGAAGGGAGCGGAACTGTATGGTCGGGGTATTGTGCGCCTGTATCAGCGAGTACATACCGCTGTCATCATTGTTATTCCGTGAAGCGGAGTAGCGATCCCTGGTAAAGGAGAGCGCTGTTCCATCAGGAGATACCCAGCTGCCTTTGCTGTCCTGAAGGGATGCGATGAATTACTCCAGAGGTTTGTTTTCTCCTGAGGCTATTGCCGCTCTGCCCATCTTTCTGTAGTCGCCGTCCCAGGTGGAATCGGCGCTGATTTTCATCTGCACGTCTTCGCTTATCTTGAGTTTTATCTCATCCAGACCTGTCAGGGTTATGTCAAACCGTTTTTTGAGGGTTGTGATAGGCTTATTTGAGGTTCCCAGGTAGATGCCGTTTCTCCGCAATATGCTTGAGGTCCAGTCGTAGATCTCCTGGGTGTTGTTTACCAGCAAAACGAGTTCCTTTTCTTGCGGGTTGAAGAAGAGATACTGCGGTTCCCCTGCGGGGGTGAGCTTGTACCAGAGACCGTTCAGAAAGGATACAAAGGTTTCTACCTTTCCGTCCTGAATACGGGCAAGGGCTGTGGCTTCGAGTTTTTTCCCGGCAACCTTTGTTTCTGAGACCTTTTCGTACATGCCGCTCTGCGGGTTCCAGCGATACAGGGTATGAATTTGGTCGAGGCTCTGGGACGGAGCAGCGGGATCCGCCGTATAGACCCATATGGGAAAGCTTTCTCCGGACGTCAAACCTATCGAATAAGCATCGGATCGGTAGGTTTCTTCTATAAAAATAGTACCATCGGCTTTTATGTTCGCAATGGGTTTGAGGGAAAGCCTGTCATTGACGTTATTGCCGGGCTTATTCATCGAGCTATTGTCAGGGTTATTGCCAGAGCTTCTGCTCGGGCTGTTGCCCCTTTCCCAGGAAGGATACAGGATCGTCAGGACTGTTTCTCCTGTAGGTGCGATGCCGGTATAGACGAGGGAGTTGGTTCCTGTCCCTGTCACATCCGAAACATTTACCGAAAAGGTTCCTGTTTCGGATATACCCGTGTCGATTTGGGCGGCCCGATAAAATCCGTTTGTTCGGTTATTATACAAAACCACTGCCAGAGTGAGGGAGGGGTTGTTCCCCTGTTTTACTACGCTGATCTGATCTTCCAGGCCGTCGCCGTTAAAATCCGTCGTAACAGCCTGAATCAGGGTTTCTCCCGCTTCCAGGGGCATAAAAGAGATAAATTGGGATTCTTCCCGAACAGGGCTGTTTTGTCCCGCTTCTGCCGGTGCGGCCCCTTCAGGGGATACGGGGATAACCAGGCGAGTATTATATTGGCGGGTATCGGCGGTTTTGGTAAAGCGATCCCTGTTGAACCCCGCCCAGATGAGTCCTGCGGCGAGGATAATAAACAATAACAGTGTAAAGCGTCTCATTTTTTCAGCCTTCCTGGAGTTTTATAAAAAGGACTTGGCTGTCCTGTGACGGAGCGTCCGGTGTGCGGCGGGGTCCTCCATTGGTCATCAGAGCATACAGTTTTCTGCTCTGTTCTGCTATGGTCGTATCATACCTCGAAGGAGCGGCTGTTACTATATACCATCCCTCCCGCTGCTGCTTGCGGGCATCCGAGAGAACCTCTTCTGCGAAAACGGCGTCCATTCCCTGGTACCGCGATCCCGGAGGCGCTTCCTGGATAAGATCGGTGAGCACGAACAGGATAGGTCTCCGCTTTGCATCGGCTTGATGGTACACATCCCATCTCAGGGAATTTATGGCGTTTCCTATGTCAGAATAATTTCTGTTAAAGACAAGCGTTTCTGCCGCTTCGCGGATTTTGTTTAGGGAAGATGCGTCCCCGATCTCGGCGGAGAAGATAAAATCGTTCTGACCATAAAAGAAATACAGCCGTACCCTGTCCCCGGGAATGAGCAGTTCCGTCAGCTCATTCGTAAGCCACTGCCGCAGGGATGGCTGCAAACGGCTCTCTTCAATAGAAAGAGAGGTATCCACTGCGATATACAGATCCGTTGCCTCGGTACGTTCGGACCAGAGGACTGAGATCTGGAAGAAAAAGAGAATAAATGCCGTTGTATACGCAAATTTCCTGAAAGTCATAGGGATTTCTCTCCGAAACTAGTACTATGGAACAGGGTATTATACCTTACGCATAGAGTCCTGTTTCCATAAGTATATCATAAAAACACGTTTTTTGCCGAATAGGAAAAAAAAAGTGCTTTACATTAATTGAAGGATGCTTATAATGGTTATTAAGGAATGTTAATAGATTAACTGATAAGCCTATTTATGCTGTAAGGAGAATGTAATGGCGAGTATAGATTTACCTAAAAGTCCAAATGTATTTCATCCGGAAAAGCCAAGTGCAGTTGGATCCCGTAACTCTCTGGCCCAGGATTACAGAGACCAGCAGACCGAAGTAAACCAGCTTCTGGAGGAGGAGACCAATAAGGTTCTTCATCACATGAATGCCAGGTTGCCCAAAGAGGTTCTTGAGCGTCTCGATGTAATGGGCGGCTTAAAAGAGAAGTTATATAATTATTTCAACCAGAATTACCAGAACATGTTCAATCGGTACATGGTGACCAGTGAAGATGAGATGGTAAAAAAGGTCAGGAATTTCGTTGATAAGGAAGAGATGAAGGTTCTCAACCGCTATACCCCCAAGGAGATAGCGGATCTGCTCGATACTGTCGGCGGTGCGGATAAGTTCAATACCGGGGAAATCGAGAAATCGATGGTCAACATGTACGGCCACCTCCAGGGACATATCCAGCGGGGCGTAAACGAGCTGGAAACCCTTACCAACTCGATCCTCCGCCAGAAAGCGGACGTCGGTGCCTTTGTTCGGGGTGAGAATGCCTATTCTGTGGTAAAGTGCGCTTTTAAGGACAACCTCTTTAAGCCCGGTACGGTTTCGGACGTAAAGCTTTCTATCAACATCCTCGATTCTGAGCTCATAAGTCCGATCTTCCACTATCAGGCGACGGTGGGGTACCTCATCAAGGATCTGATTTCCAAGAACATCACCGACCATATCGACAAAGAGATCGAGAAACTCAAGGATGACCGGATCGACCAAGGTCTTGAGGAGTATTCCGATGCGGAACTCATTTTCAGTAAAATGGCGAAGGTTAAGACCTACACCGATGACGATGCGGACAACGCTAAGGCGAAGCGGTATGACTATGTTGCCAAGGATCTGATGGACAGGTTCAGTGATCTCCGTGCGGAGATCGATCCTGAGTCATTCGATCAGCTCAATGTCCGGGAAAATCTCAAGAAGATCGTCGATATGGAGAATATCAGGAACCGCGGGTTCAATACTGCTATCAACTCCCTTACTTCGATTCTGGATACCTCAAAGATGGGATATCAGTATATCGAAAACCTCAAGAACGCCCGTGAGCTCATTCTGCGGGAGTATGAGGATACCGATGTCGCCAATCTGCCTGACGAGCGCTATCAGATCAAGCTCAAGTATTACGACAATGCCCAGCTTATAGCGGAGCAGAGCGCCTACCAGATTCAGCTTGCCAGTTTTGAAACCGAAGTTGAGCATCTCTGGGACGTGCTTCATACCAAGTATGACGATAACAAGATGTTTACCCGTATTGCGGATTTTGAGGATTTGGCAAAGCTGTATAAGCGCAAGATCGTGCGCCGCTACAAGTCAAAGTCCGGCGATCCCGTATACGAAGACACCGCCAAGGTATGGGACGAGGTTTCCTTCATAAAGGTTCCTGAGACCGATGTGGAGAAGATGAACCGCACTTACCTGTACGAAAAGGACAAGATCCGGGGCAAGCTTATCCTCATGAGAGATAGGCTCAAGAATATGTACGATTATCAGTACCCCATCGAGCGCCGTGTTATGGAAGAGCGTCTTGATTTCCTTGAGAAGGAATTCAACAAGTTTGATTATATGATCAATCCCTTCCATATTCAGCCTGGATTGCTCCTCGATGTGGATATCACTTCGATCAAGCGCAAGAAGGCTACTCTGGACGGTATGGCGAACGTACTCAACGAGTTCCTCCATGGTGTGTCCAAAGGCTTCCAGGATGCGGCTTTTGCCTCATTCAGCCGCCGCCGTTCTACTGTTCGTGCAGACCTTTCTCAGTCCTTCTCCTCCGACAGCGGCGGATCTGAGGTGATGGTCTCTCCGGGCAGCGCATACCTCGATATGCTGAACGACGAAGAGAGCCTTTCCTCCGCTATCGAAGCCGGTTCTGCAACTGCAGCGCTTCCTGAGGCGACTATAGAAGCCTCAGCGAGTGATGCCGCTCCTGCAAAGAGAGGCCGAGGTGTGACCCGGGGGTCAGCAAAAAAAGCCGAAAAGGCTCCCGCTAAGAAGGCTGGGGTGGTAGATTCTGGAAAGACCAGGCGGGGCGGACGGGGTTCTGCAAAAAGCAGCATTCGTGAAGTCTAAAAGCAGCCGCTGTGATGGTATTCAAAAGCTTCAGAGCGGTTCTTGAGAGAATGTAATATGCGAGCTCCATAAGCGATCGGCTTGTGGGGCTCGTTTTCTTTGTGGATCTGAGAGGCGATCTTTACTATACTGAAAGAAGTATGAGGAGGAATTTATGAGTGATCCCGGGTATACCTTTGCGAACCTTTCTACCCGGAAAGGATTTAATCGAAATGTCCGTCATATCAAAAACACTATACAGATACTCGATCTGTGTGAAAATAACACGAACATCGCCGATGAGATTAATCAGCTTATTCTGAAGAAGACCTTTGACTCGAACGAGATCAGCGCCGTTGCGAGGATGCTGTTGGCTGATCGATGGAATTATTCGGTGATTTCCCGCAATTTAACGGCAGTTCCGGTAAAGATCGCCGAGATAACCAAGGAGCTTTCCAAGTGGAAGGCCGTTGATATTACTTTTGTGTATCACGACCCGGATATCGGCAGTATCGTGATAAATCCGAAGAACCCCGAACACAGCGATATCCTTGCTCATTTGAGGAAGAATGAGCTGTTAATCGTTTATTGCGGTTTTCTTGGGGACGAAACCAAGAATAACCCCGCCTTTAAGGCGATAAGCGATCTGGCCTGTGAGAAGTGTCTGGACTTAATCGAAAACCGCAAAGTAACCGCTCCGGCGGAACTGCTTAAAGGGCCCTTCAAGGCTCCCGTTCCGCAGAAAGAGCCTGCTTCACCAAAGGCTTCAGCTTCGCAGAAGGCTTCTGTTGTCCGTGAAAAAGCGTCAGGGGGTAAGGCTACCGGAAGAGGCAAAAGCGCCGCAGCACAGGATGAAGCAAAGACGGTTAAAACCGCGGCGGTTAAAACCGCAGGGCGGAAACCTGCCGCTTCCGGGGAGTCCTTTTCCTTTGCCAAGGATGCTCCCGGGGTTGCTTCTTCCGTTGGTGAGTCTGAAAAGCCCGCAGCAGTTGTATCCAGTGAGACTTCATCACTGCGCAGGGTGACTCCCATGGTGTCGGTTCCGGTAACCAATGAGCTGTTTCATAACGGTAACGTAGAAGCATGGAAGCGGATAATCGACAGTTATACCTGGAAGTATCCGCAGTTGCAGATATTCGTCTACTACGACGGGGAGCGTATTACCGACATAAATACCCTCTTCAAGTGGGGGAAGGTAAAGCACGGCAGCAGCATACAGTTTGCTGTGGCTGGAGAGAATCCGCAGGATGTGGCAAAACTGAAACGGTATTTTATGCAGGGCGCGAGCCCCCGGTTTGAGGCGTTCCTTCACGGCGCTCCCGGCACCATTATGAAGCTTTTCTAACGGAGGATTCGATGTCATTTGATAAGAAGAAGATATATTTTTTCAGCCGCAGCGAGCCTCTGCCGCAGAAAATCGACCGGAGTAAGTTCGGTATCCGGGGCCGCCGGGCTGTTGAGTTTGCGGAGATGGATCTTCCGGTACTGTCGGGGATCGTCATCGATGCGTCGGCGGCGGATGATCTGGGTGAGATTTCCTTTGCGAAACACCTTGCCTCATTTTTTGGCAAATTTGCCAATGAAGTAGGAAATGAGTTCGGAAAACCCGAAAATCCGCTGCTTATCAAGCTGGTTATCTCTCCCAACCTCGCCATAGCGGATTATCCTTTGCTCCACAGTGTGGGACTCGCAAAGGATACCTATGAGGGGTTTGCGAAAAAGGTGGGTGCGAACTTTGCCGCCCATGAGGTCGTGTTCCTGATGAAGGGTTTTCTGTCGGTGGCGCACCGTATTGCCGAACTGGAAGGGAATGCCAAGGATATAAAGACCGCTGAGGAACGGCTTGATGAGGTTGCTGAGCTGCTGGATTCGTCCCGTATTCCTCAGGGAGCCGAACTGATGGAGAAATATCGAACCTACCTTCCTGAAGGTTTCTTCGATTCCGCAGTAGCCCAGCTTGAAACAGGGATGCGCCTGGTAAGCCGTCTTCTGAAGCTCACCCTTGCCAGTGAGGATCAGGATGAAAACGATACGGCTCTCTTGATTCAGCCCATGGTACACGGTAATTCTACCGCCGATTCCTGTCTGGGGATTTTCTGTACCCGCAGTCCTGTCACTGGAGAGCGGGTGCTGGACGGGCATTTCTATCCCGGGAAATTCGATGAGGTGCATACTGACGGCGCAGATATCAACAGTATCGATGCGAAGTATCTGAAGGAACTGAAGAAAATCGCAGGTCTTATCGAGGATTCCTTCCGTGAGATACGGCAGATACGGTTTACCGTAGAAAACAAGAAACTGTGGTTTATCGAACAGCGGAGCATTCTGCAGAAAAGTACTGCTGCACAGCTGAGACTTCTGTTGGATCTGCATAAACGGAAGATAATGACGGATGAGGAACTTGTTCAGTCCTTTAAACCGGAGGAGTTGAGTGAGGTTCTGCACCCGGTTATCGATTTTGCGAGTGTGAAGAAGCTTCCTTCAGAGAAGGGCGGGATCGCCGGTTCTCAGGGCGCTGCCGTGGGACGGGTATATTTTTCTACTGATGCGCTTCTTGAGGCGCACCGGGCGGCGAAGCAGAAGCAGGAGGATACCCGCTGTATTCTGGTTATGCCTGCCACATACGCAGGGGATGTGAAGGCGATAGAGGCGGCGGACGGGGTGCTCTCCAGCGAAGGCGGCTATGCGGCTCACGCCTCGGTAGTTGCCCGGCAGTATGGAAAGATATCCCTGGTTCGCACTGACATGAAGATCACCGGAAAAAAAGCGAAGCTCGGGGGAATGACCTTTAGCGAGGGTGATTACCTTACCCTGAATGTCCCTT
>JAITWB010000088.1 GCA_031285525.1 Spirochaetaceae bacterium | reverse complement strand
ATACCTCTGGGGCTGTTTACGATTTTTGCCGCCCATACCACCTTTTGTCTGCCCTTCGTGTTTCTGCTGGTGCTTGCCCGTTTGGACGAGTTCGATTATTCCATCATTGAAGCGGCCTATGATCTGGGGGCGACAGAGCGGCAGACCATGTTTCGGGTACTGCTTCCGGCGATCATGCCTGGTATTCTGTCAGGATTTCTTATTGCCATGACCATGTCCCTTGAGGACTTTGTTATTACCTTTTTTGTTTCCGGTCCCGGTTCTGCGACCCTCCCCATTTACGTCTACTCGATGATACGCTTCGGGGTTTCGCCGGTTATCAACGCCCTCTCGTTCGTAATGATCCTTGCAACAGTATTTATTGCTTTTGCATTGAGAAAATTCCTGAAAAACATAGCGGCGGCAAAGTAAGCCCCGCGTGAAGACACATAAGGAGGACCCTTTCATGAAGAAAAGTGTGTGCTTTTCGGTCGCCGGGATAGTATCCCTTTTGGCGGCGCTGTTTCTGGTTACGGCTTTTTCCGGCTGCGCAAAAAATGACGGCAAAACGCTGTATTTCTACAACTGGACCTATTATACTCCGGAATCGGTGATCGAGAAATTCGAACAGGAATTCGGCGTAGAGGTGGTGCTCGACTATTATTCGACCAATGAGGACATGTACGCAAAACTCAAGGCAGGCGGCGGCGGTTACGATATCGTTGTTCCCTCCCAGGATTATGTCGCCATCATGATCGAGGAAGATATGCTTCAGCCCATTGATCACTCGAAATTTCCGAACGCTCAAAATGTGAGTTCTCTGGTTCTCGAAAAAGCAACCTATGATCCCTCAATGGAATACAGCGTTCCCTATTATATGGGCGCCGCCGGAATCGCGGTTAATAAGAGCCGGGTGAGCGGATATGAAGAGAGTTGGGATATTTTTGCCCGTACCGACCTGAAAGGCCGTATGGCGATGCTGGACGATATGCGGGAAGTTATCGGCGATGCCCTGGCGTATAAGGGCTATTCGGTAAACTCTCTGGACGATGCACAGCTTGAGGAAGCGAAGCGGATCGTCATCGATCAATGGAAGCCCAACCTCGTTAAATTCGATGCAGAAGGGATTGGTAAGTCCTTCTCCTCCGGGGAGTTCTGGGTGGTACAGGGCTATGCGGAACAGGTATTTGAGGAGCTGGATGAGGCGGAATGGGACAATGTGGATTTCTTTATTCCCACAGCCGAAGGCGGTCCTATGTATATCGATTCGCTGTGTATCTTAAAGAAAGCGAAGAACTATGATCTTGCTATGGAATTCATCAACTTTATCCACCGCCCGGAGATTTATGCGGAATTTGTGGATGCCTTCCATTTTCCTCCTACAGCCAACAGCGCTGCGGCGGAATATATGACCACCACCCCTCACTATAGTGCAGATGATCTGGTGAATTCTGAAATAAAGGAAGATCTGGGGATCGGTCTGGATAAATACAACAGGGTTTGGCAGGATATCCGTTTTACACAATAGCATTTCTGGTATATAATTTGAGGTGCTATGTCAGTGCATTTTGGAATTTTTAAAAGTATTGTTGATCGTGCATCTATTCCAATCTTCCTTGTCGAGCCGGTTACCGTCTCGGGCAAGGAAGATTTTGTCATTCGGTATGTCAATGCCGAATGGGAGCGATGGACGGGCTTTCACGCTTCTACGATGGTGGATATTCCTTTCTGTTGTTCTCCTTGCTGTGATAGTGAATGGCCGGATATTATTGCAGATGTATATACCTCTGGAAAGAATAGGGTGTGTTCATTCTATTCTGATAGTTATAAACGTTGGTATAATATTGATTTTTCACTCATCCAGGCGGGCGATTCGGCGGAAGATGGGGCTGAAAGCCGGGCTTTCGGCTCTGCGGATTCGATGGTGTTTGGCTGTCTCTATGAGGTCGGCGATAACAGCGTCCATGAGAAACAGCTTGAGGTTTTGAACCTTAAGCTGTCCTCTCTTTCGAAGGAACTGGATCTTTCCCATGAGTCCATGAAGAGTCATGATGAAAATATCGCTTCCCTCAACAGGGAGCTTGAGTATCTGTCTCATTTTGATGCCTTTACTAATCTGCCCAATAAAAAACGCTTTATGCATCTTTTGAGGGAGCAGATACAGATCTCCTCAGAGCGGAAGACCATGCTCGGGGTTATGTTCATCGATATCGATAATCTGAAAAACATAAACGAGTCCGAGGGACACAGCGCCGGAGATGCGGTCATTATTCAGATGGCTTCACGGCTCCAGCAGTTTGAGCGGAATCGGGTCATTCCGAGCCGTTTTGGGGGAGATGAGTTTCTGCTTATTATTCCCAACCTCGAAACAGAGGCGCGGATGATCAATATCAGCGACGCTATCCTCGAAGCGCTTGCTCAGCCCTATAAGATCGGAAACAGGGAGATGAAGGCTTCTGTGTCGGCAGGGATTGCGTTGTATCCTCATGACGCTCAGAATGCGGAGGAGCTGCTCAAGTATGCGGATATAGCCATGCATGAGGTGAAAAATCAGGGAAAGAACAGTACCGCATTTTTTCACTATATCATGCAGGATAAGCTTCTGGATCGGATGAATATCGAGTCAAAATTGGCTCACGCCATGGACGATCAGGTTCTCAAGCTTTATTTTCAGCCCCAGATGGATATGCACTGCGAGAAGATTCGGGGTTTTGAAGCGCTTTTGCGTTGGCACGATGCAGGGCTCGGCTGGATAAGCCCTGAGCGTTTTATTCCTGTAGCTGAGGAATCCCGGATTATTATTCCTTTGGGACAGTGGGTGCTGCGTAGAGCTTGCACGGTCTTGAGGGAGTGGCAGCAGCAGTTCGGCTTTGACGGGATTATGTCGGTGAACGTGTCTCCGGTGCAGTTAAAAAAGGATACCTTTGTTGAGGATCTGCGCCGGATAATTCAGGAGACCGGAATTCATCCCGAAAGTCTTGAGATAGAGATAACTGAGGGCGTTCTAATCGATAATATCGAGCAGTCTATTCAGATTCTGCGGGAGATAAAGGATATGGGGGTTGGTATCTCCCTGGATGACTTTGGAACGGGATACGCTTCTCTGAGTTATCTCCAAATGCTTCCATTGACCACCTTAAAGATAGATAAGACCTTTATCGCCAATATCGCCGCAGAGAACAGTTTGGAGTGCGAAATTACTTCCGCTATAATCACGCTGGTGACAAAGATGGGGCTCAGTACCATTGCGGAGGGGGTGGAAACCGAAGAGCAGCTTGCCATTCTGAGGTCGATACGCTGTGACTATTTGCAGGGTTTTCTTATCGGACGGCCTATGCCTGTGGATGAGTGTATCAAGGTTCTGGAAGCAAACATGGCCGATGCCGGAACCAGACTGCTCTAGGGTGTTGCCGTAGGCTGTCTTATGGAGCAGCCCTACGGCAGGCGGTATTCGACATACCGAATCCTGCCTTCTTCAACAGCCCGTTTCACGTCTTTTTCGACAGGTGAAAGGGTTGAAGAGCCGGTCTTTACTTCTATAAGGAGTATTTCTTCTACTGCGCCGCCGGAGCAGCCCTTAAAAGCGATGTAATCTATCGGTTTTCCTACAAAACGTATCTCTGTGAGATCGGCGGGGAAGTCAGGAAACCAGGGCGCCAGCTGTTCCGAGAGTTGTCCGTTGAGTACCGCCCGGGATCTCTTTACCGCATCGCTCCGTGCCGCCGCTATGTCCTGCCCAAAATGCTTTTCCGCTTTAAGCCTTCCGATCAGCGTCCCGAGTTTGAAAAATATCAGGGTCAGGATGATAATGAGAAAACCACTGCCGAAACAGCAGAGGAGGGCTATATTTCGGGGAATTTCAATCATGGAGGTCTCCTGTCACTGTCAGCTTGGTAAGAGCCCTCTCTCTGAGGAGCAGTATCTCCGGGCGGTATTCGAAGTGCATATTGTCCCAGAGATCCCATTTTCCGCCCCAGATAAAGCCTTCCGCTTCAAAGGCGCTGATAATCGCATCCGGCGGGTTCCAACGCTGAGCCGCCGGTGTGAGCATCCATTGGTTGTTGCCGCCCTCAATCACCCATTTCCAGTAGATATAGTAGCGGTTCCAGCTGGGGGAGACAAAGTCCACTGCCAGACCCCAGCTGTGAAAAGATCGTCCGTCGGAGCTTCGTACTTCCCGCCAGTTGTATCCGTCTGCACGGCGGATACTGTCTATGAAATCCTGCACACTTTTGACTGTTTGGGCAAGGGTGTATATCCGTTCCTCGGCTCTCCGCAAGGGGGCGAGGATTTTTTGGTGAACGCTGACCCGAACGCCGAGAAAATCGATGCGCCGGATGTGCTGTTCGATGGAGCGTTTATCGGTTCCGTCGTAGAGAAGTTCAAAGAAGGCATCGCACATGACCGATGCTGTTTCTGCTATCGCCGTATCGCTTTCCCGCGTCAGTATGTCTATCATTTCTGCACTGAATTCTTGAGGGTTGGGTAGTTTGGGGGGATAATAGTAAAAAAAGGGCGCATATGAGCGGCTTTGCGTTTGCACAGATCCATTCTGTACAAGCTCTGTCTCCG
>JAITWB010000022.1 GCA_031285525.1 Spirochaetaceae bacterium | reverse complement strand
CATTTGTTTCCGCAGCCGTCCTGTATTTTTACCGAAGCCCTGGAATGGCGGATAAAGTCGTCTGTTGAAAGGGTAAACCTGCTTTTGGATGAAGCTCTGTCCCCCTCGACGGCAGTATTGCTACTTGTTGCGCCGCTGTGCTGCTCTGTCCATGATTGTAGAAGTGAAAAAAAATCTTCCGGCGGAAGAGGTTGAGCGCAGGAAGCGCCTGCGGCCTCAAGTACGGAGGGAAGTTCCGCCAGAGTGTCCTTTGCGGAACCGGGAACAACGGCGACCCGTTCCCCCAGGGAGCGGATCTCTGCGGGTTCAAGCTCTGCGTAGCATCCGGTGACGATAACCGACGCTTCCGGTACACGGGTTATGAGGTTTCGTATGAGGCGGCGGGCCTTTTGTTCCGCTTTGCCGGTGACTGTGCAGGTGTTTACAATGCAGAGCCGGTTGAGGGGGTAAAGGTTTAAAGGGGACAGAGTTTCATTCTGAGCATCGCTCAGAGTATCGAGGGATGCTCCTCCCATGGTAACGGCGATTCCTGCAGCGGCAAAGAGTTGGGCGGCGGATTCGGTTTCTATCTGGTTCAGCTTGCAGCCGAGGGTTTCAAAGTGGACTGTATACATGTGTGTGTTTAGCCGAGTCTGGCGGAGACCCTGTTTTTTCCCCTTACTGCGTCGGTGAGGGAGGGATTGATCTTCAATGCCTGATCGTAGGCGTCCAGTGAGGGAATGTATTCTGCTGCCATCTCCCGGGCATAGCCGAGCCGGGTCCACCATTCGGCATTGAGATTTTCGTACCGCACGGCGGTGGTCAATGCGATATCAGCATGGCGGTACTTGCCCTGACGCAGGTAGATTTCGCCCATGAGATAATAGACCGTACTAACCCTGCTCCCGCTGGGAACCAGGGATACATATTCCTGAAAGAGGGACAGAGCTTCTGCGTTTTGTCCGAGATAGTACTTCGCCTCCCCCAGTATTTCGATGAGCCGATGATCGTAACGGGCAATATTGCGCCCCTGGGACGCCCACTGTTCCGCTTCTTCGTATCTGCCGTCTTTAACAAGGCTCCAACTGAGTACCACATAACTTTCGGTATTTCGGGGGTTTTCTGCGATTTCCCGCAGACAGACATTGATGGACTGGGCGTATCTGCCTGTGTTGTATAGAACCAGCGCATCCGCCCGGGTTTGGGCAAAAAGAGTTGATGCCAGAAGGAGAAAATACAAAAGGACGGAAGCCGTAAGCCTGTTCATTGTCGAGACCTATCCCTTGGGTTTATTCATAGAACAGGCGCCGCTAAAGAAGCAGCCGCTCTCCAGTACCACCTCCGGCGCCGTAATATCCCCGGTGAGGGAGCCGCTGGCGAGCACATGAACCAACTGTTCTGCGCTGACATTGCCTTCGACCTTACCCTTTATAACCACTTGACGGGCAGAAATATCCGCTTTGACCAGAGCATTTTCATCTATAAGGAGATCGCTTGTTGCCTTTATGGAACCGGTTACAATGCCTTTTATCATAAAGGGCTCTGAGAACATGATGGTTCCCGAAAAATCGATATCAGGAGCGAGTACTGTGTCAAAATCCTCTTCATCGAAATCGAGGAGATCCGTATCTTTTACATTAATCATAGGTATACTGTACATGGTCATACGCTATACGTCAATAGAAAAGGAGAAATGAGGAATGAGAAAAGAGAAAAGAAAGAATTGTTGCCCGTTTTGCTATCCCGTAAGTCCTTCCTCCTTTTCTCTTTTTTACCTTCTCATTTCTCACTTCTTTTCTCCCTACTCATTTCTCTTTCCCCTTCCATGTTTTGAGGAATGCAAGGTACTCATCTGCCGGCAGGGGTTTGCTGCCAAAATAGCCCTGAACCTCGTCGCAGCCGATTTCACGCAAGAAGTCGTACTGCGCCTGGGTTTCGATCCCCTCGGCGGTCACCAGCATGTGAAGGCTTTTCGCCATAGCCATGATCGCATTAATGATGGCTCTATCCTCGGGCTGTCCATCGTCGATGCGTATGACGAAGGAGCGGTCTATCTTGAGCCTGTCAACGGCAAGTTTATGGAGATAGCTCAGGGAGGAGTAACCGGTTCCAAAATCGTCAACCGATACTTCAATCCCTAACTCGTGGAGTTCCTGGAAAATCCGGTTAACTTTTTCCATATCAGTATCACTGAGCAGGATCGATTCGGTTATTTCGATATCGAGTTGTTTCGGATCCATCTCCGTTTCTTCGATAGCATTGTGGATGACCGAAAGAAAGTCCTCGTGGAGCAGCACCTGGGCGGAAGCGTTTATCGATATTTTCTGTTCAAATCCTGCATCACGGAACTCCCGTCCCCGCTTGCAGCACTCCATAATCATCCACCAGGTCATGGGGATAACCAGCCCCGACTCCTCCGCCAGAGGGATAAACTCAACAGGACCCACAATGCCTTCCGGGCTTATCCACCGTATCAGCGCTTCGCAGCTCCGGATCTGACCGTCAGCCGTCGAAATCTTGGGCTGAAAAAAGGCCTGGAACTCGGTGCAGTCATTGGTAATAACGCAGCGCATCTGGTTTTCCATATCGATCTTTTTCTGTAAAGCGATCTGGAAATCCCTATGATAGGGCAGGTAGGAGCCTTCACAGAGAGCCTTCGCCTTGTACATAGCCATTTCAGCATTCTTGATAAGGCTGTTCGCGCTATCCCCATCTTCAGGATAACTGGCGGAACCGATGGATGCGGAAAAAGACATTTCCCTATCCTTGATGAAGAAGGATAATTGAAACATGAAGAGGATTTTTTCTACTACCGCCTCTGTAGTCTGCTCGGGATCATTGCTGTTCGGCACTAAAACAAAATCGTCTCCCCCGGTGCGGCCTATCAGTTCACAGTCCTTGAAGTATTGCTTAAACCGTTCCGCAATCTGCCAAATCAGGGTATCCCCTGCGTTATGCCCCATAGTATCGTTAATGCGTTTGAACCTATTAATGTCTACGAAAAAAAGGGTAAAGGAAGAGCCTTCTTTTTTTGCCCGGGAGATGATTTCCTCTATTTTCTTTATAGAACTGGTTCTGTTTTTTAACCCCGACGTGGTGTCGAAATTGTCCTTATAATTGAGTATCTCATTGCTCGATTTTATGACATTCCTGTCCCACATGATCCGGCGGAGCATATTATTCACCGCTTCGATAATAGTATTCAGCTCATCGCTGCGGTGCTCTGTGTCCAGAGAGGCGGAAACCGTATTCGTATCGATCCGGTTAATCTCCTCGGCGAGGTCGTTCAAGGATTCCTGCAGGGTTCTGCTGATTGAACCCTGCTCCCTCTCTTTTTCTGCCATACAGTATTCCTACAGGGAATCAGAATACCTGAGGGACTCAATAGTATTAAAGGATTTAATGTCTATCGGTTCCGCCGAATCGCTGGAGTACTGTTCATGTACCGTCCGGTGAAAGGCTCCTTCGGAGAACTGAAAAACCGGAACCTCTCCTGACATTC
>JAITWB010000258.1 GCA_031285525.1 Spirochaetaceae bacterium | reverse complement strand
GGATACGGCTTGCGATACGGTCGGGGTAGAAGGGTTCCAGGTCTTCGATCTTTTCGCCCATACCGATAAAGAGGATGGGCTTTCCGGTGATGCTCTTGAGGGAAAGCGCCGCGCCTCCCCTGGCATCGGAGTCGAATTTGGTGAGGATAACCCCGGAAAGACCGACCCGCTCGTCAAAGGACTTCGCCACATCCACCGCGCTCTGTCCGGTCATGGCATCGGCAACGAGGATGGTTTCATCAGGGGAACTACTGTTCCCCAGCGAGCTACCGAGGGTTTTCTTGACCGCCTCAATCTCCTTCATCATGTCTTCATCTATCTGGAGCCGTCCGGCGGTATCGACGATAAGAATATCGAAACCGTTTTTCTTCGCATGGGCGAGGGCGTTTTTCGCTACCCGCACCGCATCTTTGGTGTCTTCCTTGTAGACCGGCACTCCGATCTTCTCGCCCAACACCGAAAGCTGCTCGATGGCAGCGGGTCGTACCAGGTCACAAGCCGCAAGCAGGGGATTGCGCCCCTCTTTCTTGAGCCTCGCAGCGAGCTTTGCCGCAGAAGTGGTTTTACCGGAACCCTGAAGTCCGAGAAACAGTATCACCGACTGCGCATCAGGCCCTTTGAGTTTGAGTTCCTGTTTCGTATCCCCCAAAAGGGCTACGATCTTATCGTGAACGATCTTTACGAACTGCTGCCCCGGATCCACCGCCCGGAGAACCTTTTCTCCCTTGGCTTCCTCGATAGTGCTGTTCACAAACCGCCGAACCACCCGCAGGTTGACATCCGCCTCAAGGAGAGCCATCTTTATCTGTTCGACAGCCTCTTCGATGTTCTTTTCTGATATGGCGGACTTGCCGCTGATTTTACGGAACACATCCGTAAAGGTATTGGTAATTCTCTCAAGCATGGTTTCGAGTATATCCGACTACGGTTCAACTGACAAGCGTTCCGGGAAAAAAGAGCCTGCAACTTTGCCCTGCTCTGGACGTAACTCATACAATAGCCTAACATGAAAGTATGTTTAGATTGGTTAATTGTGATCATCAGCATTGCACAAAATCGGCGATTATCCTGCCCGGAGAGGAGCTGCACAGCGGATTACGGTTCTGTTTTGACCATAACCCCGATAAAAAGGGGCTTCAGCTGAAAATAGAGACCTATATCCGTGAGAATGATACTATCGTGGGGCTCAATGCCTCGGGAATGTCGTTTTCGGGCATGGATTTTTCGGGAAAACGGTTTTACAGCTGCGATTTCAGAAACTGTATATTCCTCCATATTACATCCAGCGGCTGCCGGATACGGATGTCCTTCTTCGATTTCGCCCGGTTTATCAACTGCGCTCTGGTACAGTCTAATTTTCAGTATACCTCTTTTGGCGGAGCGGTGATGAGCTCTGTGGTGTTTACTAACTCCGATCTGGTACATAATAACTTCAACGGACTCACCGCAGTGCAGACCTCTTTTGACGATTCGGATCTCTATAACTCCCGGTTTATACGGGCCCGCCTCCTCAATACCTCATTCAGGAACTGTAATATAAAAAAGACCCTTTTCTATGAACATACAGAAGAAAACGTGTCTTTTAAGCTTTCAAATACCAGAGAAGCCTTTTTTAGACTGGAGGATTACGAGAAATGAAGGTGTATTTCCATTTTTCCCTCAGCGGATTCTCCAACTCCTACCTCGTGAGCAATGAGGAAAACGGAGAAGCCCTCATCATCGATCCCGGAAAGATAACCATGGAGCTGATAAACAATATCGAAAAAAACAAGCTCAACCTTGCCGCCGTTCTGGTGACCCATAATCACCCGAGTCACTGTCAGGGGATTCCGACCCTGATGAAACTCTATACTCCAAAGATATATGCTGTTGAAGCGGAGGTGGCGGAACAGAAGACTATCGTACTCAAGGAAGACGGAATCCTCAAAGCCGCCGGACTGAGCGTAGGGTTTCTCTCCGTCCCTGGACATTCCTCGGATTCGGTGGCATTCAAGATAGGCAGGATCCTGTTTACCGGAGACGCCCTCATGGCGGGGCTCACCGGTTCTACGAACAACGCCTACTCCCGCCGTACTCTGGAAGCCACGGTGCAGGGGAAGATACTCTCCCAGGACGAAGATACGCTGCTCATGCCGGGACACGGACCGCCTACCTCTGTGGGGGCGGAGAAACGATTCAACCTTACCTTTTCCTCGCCTGTGGGCGTCAGCGGCTAACGCAGCTGTAACAGCTAACGCAGCACTAGCGGCTGAACAAGGTCATTCTGCCGGGAGCATAGCCCCACCGCTCAGAGGTATAAGCCTCCAGCTTTCGGGCAGCTTCGACAAAATCAGCCGCATTGGTATTCTTCACATATTCCGCAAGATACTCCCGTCCCCGATAGCGGGCAACTCTGTCGGCTATGGTCACGGAAAAATAACCCGGTATCCGGGCTATGGTCTGCTGCATGATATAGGCCATGAACCCGTTTTCCATCAGATAGGTATCCGACGTATCATAGTTGAGGGTCGGCGTATCGCCGAAATAAGCCGCCAGAAACGCCCTCGCCTGTTCGGGCAGTTCGGCGTACACTTGAGAAACCTTTTGACGGAATCCTGAATCCACAAAATAGATACCGTGAAACGCCTCATGGGGAAGGAGCATTGCCCGGAGATAGTCAGGAGATTCCCTCGATATGGAAATAATCGCCCCTTCACCGGGAAGGATGGTCCCCTGACCTTGTCCTGCCCCGGAGGTTCTGATAATCCCGGCTTCCAACAGGATATCCTTTAACAGGAGTTCATACTCATTTAACGGAAAACGCTCTTCCTCTGCCAGGGCAAAAAACGCCGCCAGGCTTTCGGCGCGGTAGTCGTGGGCGTTATACCCGTGAAGGGAAGCTATTTCGCTGTCCGGAGCCAGCCGTCCGGTAAAACCTTTTTTCTCCGTAAAGAACGAAAGCCGTTTAAGAAACCGATCCTGTATACGGTAATCCAGGAAGTCGAATATCAGTACAGCAGGAAACTGCTCCCAGGAAAAGAGCTCGAAGTCCCGCTGCCGCCAGTTCTCCTGGGGCCATGAAAGCGCCAATCCTGGTTCGGCACGAATCGGGAACAGAGCGGCTTCTTTAGAATCGGAGCTTACGCCTTCAGATTTCCGCAGCTCCGGTGCCGTTACCGCAGTAATGCCTGTAACCCATTCATGCCCTTCCGTAATACGAAGCCGGGGAACTGCTCCTGAACGAAGTACCGGGTCAGAAAAAAGATAACTGCTCAGATGAGCCTGCTTCTGTCCAGGGGCGCACCGAATCGTGATAGTATCATCGCCAGAGACAAGCCGTATCCGTCCGTTTGCGGGCTTGGCTTCCGCCGCCAGCTCCAGTACGGTCATCCAGGGAAGACCGCTGCCGGAGGCGTCGCCGAAATACACTTCAGGGGGTATATCGAATACGGTGTAATCCTCAAGAATACTTCCTCCCGCATCCGAAAAGCCAAACCAGGGAATATCCCCTGAGCGACTCCAGCCGTACCGGGCGGAAACCACCGAGGCGGAAACCACCGACACGATTCCGGGGTCATTAGCTTCCATATATACGGCAAAGCCTACCGGAGCGGTTTCCGCTATTCCGGGAAAAGCCATCGAGAGGGTTACGGTTTCTGCAGGGAAAACGCCCCCCGAAAGCGGCCGCTCTGCAAGCTTCTTATTCAGCGTCCTCTTTTTCCTAAAATCCGAGCGGATAAAATCCGCGGGGTATAGAAAAAAGAGCTCCCCACGGATAGCGCCGCTGAGGGTTACTGCAAGAGATGTATCTGTGTCAAAGACAGTTTCCGGGGGAAAGGCAAAATAAGCGTATCCTGACAATTCCGAAGGAACCGAGAACTGCGTTGTCTGGGCATTTTTATTCAGTGCAATAAGCGGCACAACCCTGCCGGAGACATCCAGTGTCAGAGAAGACGTTTTCTCACCGGCGCAGGCGGCGGTACAAAAAAGACAAAAGAGACAGCCCAAAAGGATAAGTGGATTATATTTTCCCGTTACATACATCAAAGTACGCCTCCTGACTCTTATTCTGACAGCTTGCGGAGGAATAAGCAATAATTGTATAACTTGCATTATGATATCGACAGAATCAACCTTAACCTGTATATCCCTCTCTCTGCACGGCACCCAGACGGCTCTCTTTGAAGCTGAACGGAAGACTCTGCTCTCACCGGAAGAGCGTATCCTGCCCATTTTCTGTCCCCTCTCACTTGCAACAGAGGAAGGTCTCCCCCCATCCGAAGCGCTCGCTTTGCTCGAACAATACCAAAAACACCTGAAAAGCCTTGCAAAGGGTGAATTTTCCCTCACCCTTACACCGCCCCATAAAGCATCCGGCTGGGTATACAGAGAAATCAAGGGCAAGCCTCTAGAGGAACTGTTTTCCTTCGGAAACACACTGCTTTTTGACGAATATCCGCCCCTG
>JAITWB010000185.1 GCA_031285525.1 Spirochaetaceae bacterium | reverse complement strand
CACTGTTGCCAGAGCAGGTCTGAGCAGGGGAAGTACAATCAAATAGTACACCTTAAGCCGCCCGGCTCCGTCGATGATCGCCGCCTCGGTCAACTCATAAGGCACTGCACGGATAAACTCGGTGAGGATAAACACCGAAATAGGAATACCCATGGCGATATAAATAGGCATCAGAGACCAGATGGTATTAAGCAGCCCGAAGGTCCGCATAAGCTCCAGCAGCTTGATCGACGCAATCTTGATAGGCAGCATCATCCCGGCGATCAAAAACAGAAAGAATATCCGGGACCATTTGCCCTTCCAGTTTGCCAGAGCATAACCGGCGAGGGAACCGATGAGGAGCACCAGAACGATTGAACCGATTACAACGATAAAACTGTTCTTAAAGTAATTGAGAAAATCCCCATCCTGCAATACCGTCAGGTAGTTTGCAAAATTCCATTTTTTAGGAAGACCAAACGGATTCTGGTAGATACTCAGCCTGTCCTTGAATGAATTGACCACCATCACCCACAAGGGAAAGAGTACGATGAGAGACCAAAGGAGCAACATGATATGGGAGCCGAGGTGTCTGTTACGCATCTTCAGTGAATTATTCATATAGTTACTCCTCCTAATCCCGGCTCTGGGTCGCCCGAAGGGTTGGAAGCACCCCTAAAGCCAACACGAAAAAGGTAATCGTCGCAATAGCCGCTCCCATTCCGGGATCGGGAATACCTATCGGATGCTGTCCTGCAATACCAACCCGATAGAAAAGCGTCCCTATCAGATCCGTAGAATAACCGGGTGTGCCGTTCACATTCTCCATAGCAAATACAACGTCAAAAGCATTGAAGTTGTTCACAAAGGTAAGAATGGCGATCATACCCACCACAGGCATGATCAGAGGCAATTTTATCTTCCAGAAGGTCTGCAAAGGAGAACATCCTTCGATATCGGCCACCTCAAGGAGATCATCGCTGATATTCTGGAGACCCGCCACAAACATCATGGTAGGAATACCCACCCACTGCCAACAGGATACCAGAGCGACAGAAGTCAGAGCGGTTTTCGCCTCCCCCAGCCAGGGCCGCACCAGAAAATCAAGACCTATCGATGTGAGCATATCCCCGGACCAGACCGGATTGAGGATCAGCTTCCACAGATATCCCGTAACAAGCACCGCAAGAGTTGCAGGAATAAAAATGACCGTCTGATATGCACCCCGCCGCTTCATATTCTTATTCGTCAGCAGTACCGCAAACAGAATACCCAGACAGTTCTGCACCACCATATGGATAACAAAAAAATACACTGTATGACCGAAGGCGCCCCAATAGCGCTCGGCATTTTCCTTAACCGTAAACAGTTGGATAAAATTATCCAGCCCGACAAACACTCTTTGTCCCGATGTCCCTCCACGGAAAAAACTGAGCCTCAGAGAATCCAACAACGGATACGCCATAAAAATAATATAGAAAAAAAGAGCCGGCACCAGGTAGATCAGCCAGTATCCGGCGGAAGGAACGATATTGGATCGACGTCTAATCATATACCCTCGATGTACACATATGCCGGGACAGGGTATTCCCATCCCGGCACGTTTTAGATGCTATTTATGGAAGCAATTACAGTTTTGCAGCGGCAAGCTCATTCGCAGCCTGCTGTGCAGTTATCTCACCCTTCATCACCCGGATAACAGCCTGGTTCATCGGAGCATAGAGATCCATGAGCTGGGGCCATACAAAACGGGCATCAGTTTCCTTACCAGTATTCAACGCCAGGAATTCGTTGGCGTGGGGATCTGCAAGGCTGATGGGGAAATTGATCATCGGGAAGTAACCAACCGGAAGATTCTGGGAAGCGGTGGTTGCGCCTTCACGGGTGCAAAGCCACTCAAGGAAAGCTTTGGCTTCGGCAGGATACTTGGTCTTGGTGTTCATCGTGATCGCCATATCGGGATGGAAGGTAATTGCGGTCTTCTTGCCTGCAGGAGCCGGAATGGCGAAGACACCCCATTCAAAATCCGCATCCGCATAGACACCTGCTGTCCAGGAGCCATCTACGAACATAACAGCCTTCTGGGTATTGAACAGAACCTGACTATCGTTATAGGTAACGCTTTCAAAACCCTTGGGGCAATACTTTGCGGCGTCAGCCATAGCCTGGAAGGCCTGCACGAAATCTGCATCGTTGAGTTTCTTCGTCCCCTCTTCGTACTGAATCCGGGAATCGGCGCCGCCCACAAAACCGGGAAGCAGACCCATGAAGAAACACTCATTGATGTCCCACTCTTCCGCTACACCGTTTGCAAGGGGGGTATAGCCCTTTGCAGCGAGGGTTTCGCAGAGAGCGAGGAACTCCTCCCAGGTATTGGGAAGAGAGAGACCTTCTTTTGCAAAAACGTCTTTATTATAGTAGACCGCATGAGAAACAGCGGCAAAAGGAACGGCAAACATCCGTCCGTCAGGCATCTGCCAGGGAGCGAGATTGGAAGCGGTAAAATTCTGCATCAGTCCGGCAAAGGAGCTAACATCAGCAAAGAAACCAGCGCTAAACAACTCCTGCCCTGCGGCGTAAGAGCGGGCGTACATCAGATCCGGTCCGGTGCCGCTGTCCAGCTGAAGCCGAAGCGTAGCATTATAGTCCGGAGGGTTCGTGGGTCTAAACTGGATCTCCACATTGGGAGCAATCAGCTTATATTCCGCAAGGAGCCTGTTCATCTGGGCGACATCATCGGTTCTCCACGATCCCATAGTCAACACAACCTGTGAGTTCTCTGTACCGGTATCCTTTTTCTGGCATCCAGTAAAAAGAAGCAACGCAGCCGCAACAATAGCGGCCATGAACAGTAAACCTTTCATTCTCATACATTCCTCCTGATATTTGTTCTCCCAACACGGGAAAACCGTTACACTATTGTAACATCGAATTCATATAACAGACAAACTCTTTTTTTCAAAAAAGAACAAAAAAAGAACAAAAATATGCCGAAATCAGTTAGGGTATTATCATCTTTAGTATATTGCCCAGGGGCGTTGCCGTGTCTTTTACCGAGTTGGTAAGCTCTTCTATAGTTTCGGGGACAGTGTCAAGAAGGGACCAATGGAGTTCTATTCCCTGCACACTCAATTCCCGTTGATCTTCTTTTTTTCTGTACATCTTATAGTAAAAACGCCGTATGTTTTTCAGAAAAACGTACGACGTTTTTACCACGACTCGTACAACCTTTACCCACGACTCGTACAACTTTTGCTCACGACTCGTACTCTTTTTCTTTTCTCCCTGCTCATTGCTCCCTTCTCTTTTCTCCTACCCCTCCCCATACCCTGCAATAACATCCCTCAGAAAATAGGCGCTGTCCTTTGGTGTCCGCTTCATTGTTTTAAAATCCACATGGACAATGCCAAACCGTTTTGAATAGCCGAAGGATCACTCAAAAAAGCGTAGTCGGCTCAACTATTCTCAAAAGAGGGTATATTGCTTCAAATTCTGTAGGCAATACACCCTCTTTTTTATGTATCCTACAGTTCATACCTTTAGACCAAAACAGATAAACACGAAACAATTCCGTTTAACGGAAAAAATTATAGGAGGAAAACAGATATGAAAAAGAAACTGTTTTTAACGGGAATGCTCAGTATGATACTGGCATTCGGACTGACGCTCGCAGGCTGCGGGGGAGGACCAAACGATCTCACAGGCGATCCCAACAATCAAACCCCGGATGGCACACCTCAGAACACTACTGAACAGTTTACCGCAGAGGCTGTTGACGGGGGGATAAAACTGAAGGTCAATTTGGCCGGAATGCCTGCAGATGCGTATGATTTACGGTTTAGAAATACGACTGTAGGGGATATTTTTAGCAGATGGGAATATACTGATGACGCCTTTGAAATGGTATACCCATGGACGAAAGCAGGTACAGAATATGTATTTCAAGTGGACATAGATGAATCGGCAACAATGACCAACAAAGCAACACTTACGGCAAAAGCTACTGCTACAGGAGGACGGGGAGAACTGCGTTTTACCAACGCCTCAGCAGTAAACGTGGTTAACGAGGGAAATTTTGTCAAATACAATGCCCTTCCTGTGTTATCTGCTTTTGATAAGACCGGAATAACATCTGAGGGTTACGAATGGGGCGTTGTTGAAGGTTCCTCCAATAAATACTATTGGGGAGGCAGCTTCGATCCATCAACGGGTGTAGATCTGACAACGTGGAATGGAGATGCTTCTGGATTGATGGGGAACGCCTGTTTTGTTGAGTTTGTTTATTTCGTGAGTTACAATGGTCAATCATTCTCCATAGCAATGTATTCCGATTCTTTCACATTTCCTACTTTTGATTAAAATCGATAATAATTTTGATCAAACTATTGGAGCGGAACTGTC
>JAITWB010000184.1 GCA_031285525.1 Spirochaetaceae bacterium | reverse complement strand
CTTTGTCAAGCCCCTGTCTTGTCTCATCCCGCAATGTACAGTCTAGTATTGCATCTTTTCATTTCTTTTCACTATATATCTCTCTAATAGGCCATTCAGAATACCATTCTCGAAAGAGTAACTGTCCTATGGCAGGGCAGTTGTTTTTACATAAATTTGGAGGACATATATGAAGCAATTCTTGAGAAGTATGTTTGGTTTTGCCCTGCTATTGCTGGCATTCTTTTTTATCAGCTGTGATCCGAATGAGGGTCTGGATCCGAACAACGGAAGCGGGAATGGACCGGAGGAAGAGCAGCAGCCTAGCGATCCGATTCAGATAAGCGGGAGTCTGACAGAAGGTTTTGATTTCCTTGAGGACGGTGATTACGATAGGGCCATCGCCAGTTTTGAGGCCGCCTATGCAGCTCACCCGAATGACAAAGATGTGATTGTCTATTCCGCACTGGCGAAGCTTGCGTCTATAAGTATTGACAGTAACGTTACTACGCTTATAAGGAATAAACTCGGGTTCACCTCCTATCCTTCTGAGATGAATGCCCTTTTGAGCGATACGTGGATGAAGGAATACAATAGAACATCTTCTGTATGGAATTACACTTCTTCGGTTTCTGAGACCGGGACTTATGTAAGAGCTAATGGGCGTTTACTGTCTCCGAATGAACAACCCGCTTCCATGAATGCGATTGCTTATCCTGCATTTGTGTGGGCAAAAGGAAAAAACAGTGAGTTGGATTGGATAGATGGATCGGAGTATTCACGCTTGTTCATGAATGGAGGTAATACTCAGTTCCGCATTGAAGTTACGGAATTGAGTAATGATGGGGAGTTTATGGTATACGGTTCTTATGATGCGGTACCTGGAACTTCTGAAAAATATGAGATGACTGATACTGATGAAAGGGTCAGGGTTATTGATGAGTCTTGGTCACAAAACTTCCCGGGCTTAGGTCTTCCCAGCTGGTTTGCGGATACAACAATGTATGAAAATTCTTTGGTTAATGGCGTTCAAACCTCTGAAACACTGACATTGCTTTTAATCGCAAATGCCTTGGATGGTAATATCAATGGCTTGAATGATCTAATTGATGGGATACTGACTGGAGTCTTCGGAAATTCTTTTGAAGAGGTCTGCGCCCGCATTAATAAGCTTAATATGAATGACCGGATCGTGATTCCGGCTGAGCTTATTACCAATTTAGGACTGGAAACGCTTCTTGAAGAAGGTTTTGATGCGGAAATAGGACGGGCTGAGTTCCAGGCTCTCACCTCTGCTCTGAGACTGGTAAAAGGAACCTTACAGTGGCTTGCTTCCTATAATCTTAATACGGATCTTTCCTTCGGGAAATTTGACTGGGCGGATACGGCTGCCATTGAGGCGCTGCTGACAAATCTACAACCAGGATACGATCCCTTTGCCAACAACTTCCTTAGCGTCCGGTCGAGTACAAACATGGCCGCCTCAAAGGAGAGTTTTGTAAAAGCCCTCACCGATATCGGCGCTTCCTACGATTATCTGGTAAGCGATGCGAATGAATCCTATCCTCCGGCAGTGAAGAATGATATGAAAACCTATGCCGCCGGATTCCGGGATGGTGTAAAGACACTGATTACTCAAATCAACAGTAACGGTACTTTCTATGTACACGAAGAGATGTTCGGCGGAGAGACCCCGGCAACTACTTGGGATAATACTCCAGACGGAGCCATGTTTGGCGTTGATCTGGGTAAGTTCTTTACTCCCGGTACATTCTCTCTTACAAAACTTATAGAGAGTGAGAATAATAAACCTGTCTTCTTTTACGATGATGATGGTGATGGTGTCGCTGATGGAGAGATCGATAGTACTGTCATTGCTTCTATAAGGGATGACAGTACTATTGACTCTTATGCCGGAATGGTGATTAAAACGACGCCCATGGCTGAAGTAATGGTAGGATTTTCCGATTTTACTGAAATGTCAGATACAATGTTCATTCCCCTTCCTCTGGAAGTGATAGTACCATTGTATGCATTTTATTATGAGTAATATCCGTTATTTTTACTAAAATCACTGCCCGGAAGACCCGCAACCCTTTGGGGCGCCTTCCGGGCAGCCTTTTTACCCTATGAAACACACGAAATCCTTTGTTGTTTTTTTCCTTTTCGCTCTCCTGCTTCCCTGCTTTGCTGCGCCTGAGTCTTTTTCCGTAAAAAACGGCACAGGACTCATATGGACAGATCCTTCCGGGGCGGTGTCGTATACGGCATTCGGCGTCAAAGCCGGAGATACCCCGGTCTTTATGACGATAGATGGCGGGAAATTATCCTCGTCTCTTGCATTTGCGGATGTGATAGTACCCTTTGTTCGGGTTCAGACGGGGCTTCGTATCGGCTCGGCGGGGTTTAACATTACCGGGGGATACGCATCCTATAGCGAATTGTTGTCAAAATCGGGGGAGTATCAATTCTCAAGTGACGGAGCCGGCGGCGGGTTCATAGCCGGGGACGCCTTTTTTTCGATCCGAAAGATAACAGTAAAGCCCTCTTTTCTCTATGCTTCGGCGGATTGGGAGAATGGTGATTTATACTGGTTCTTTGGGAAACCGGATATACACTCCGTACTGCTCCCTGCGATTTCTCTTGTGTATGACGGAATGCATTCCGCAACAGTGCGGGCGGTATTTCTCGATGGGGGATTGTTGAATAACAAAGCGCAAACCCTGGGAAAGGTGGATATACAAGTCTGGAACCTCGAATACCGTTTTACCTTTGATCGTCCCGGCTTTTTACTGGAATCTTCCCTCGGCTGGCTCTACGGTGACGGTGATGGAACGGGAGCGTTAACCCCGGCGAACCAGAGTTATTTTGCCTTTCCGTATACCTATTTCAACTTTAACGGAACCGGAACGCTGCACATCGGCTATGGGTGGGTTTCGGCTGACATAGGGAAGTCCTTTTTTCGGTTCCGCATATCCACCGGATTGGTTCAGCTGCTCTACGGCGATATCTCATATTCGTATCAGTCTAAAGAAAAGCGGCTTTTCGGAGGGAGAGAAAATGCGCTGTCCCAGAAGGTTGATTTTGCGAAAAAACCGGGAGCTTTGTTTCTCAACCTGGACGCCGGAGTTCGCGATGTTCCTCTTTCCCGGCAGCTCCTCTTCTCCGGCGGACTCCGCAAGGCCTTTATAATCCCCTGGAACATCACCTCCGATTCTTCAGGGGGAGGGGAAATACCCTTTGCCGACTCCGGTCTCATAAGAACGATACTCCTCTCCGGGCTTTCCTTTTATGTAAAGCTTGCCCTATAATGGCAGTATGCGCATTCACATTTCACCGGACAACAACCAAACAGCCCTTGAAATCCTGCAATCTCAAGGAATCTCCCTCTCAGCTCCCTGCGGCGGTCACGGCCTCTGCGGAAAGTGCCGAATCCAGGTATTTTCCGATGACGGCACCAGCGATACCCGCCTCGCCTGCTCCTTCATCCCCACGGAAGACTGCGTTATCGAATTAGAAAAGAG
>JAITWB010000152.1 GCA_031285525.1 Spirochaetaceae bacterium | reverse complement strand
ATTATTGCCGGGGATGAGATCCTGCCGCCTCATACGGGGGCATTGGTAAAAAAGGCTATTCTCTATTTTAATCAACATGCAGAGTCTCATATTTCCCGTTGGAAACTTGCTGACGCTGTCAATGTTAGTGAAGATTATCTTACCAGAATTTTTCGTCGGGAGATGGGTTTTCCTCTTTGGGAGTATCTCACCCGTTACCGTGTGTGTTTGGCGATGGATTTGCTGGTTCATACAAACGATACCATCTACGAGATCGCTTTGAGAGCAGGCTTTCAAGATCAGGCATACTTCTGTAGGGTCTTTAAGAAGATCTGCGGAGTTCCCCCAGGACAACTCAGGAAAAAGTAACTATCAGAGAGCAATTATATGTGGTCATTCATACCTGATAACCGCTCTCTGATAATTGCTCCCTTATTACGGTAGTACGTTCCCCGCTGCCATCCAAATTTGGTACCACTGCTCTCTGGTGAGGGTAATGTCAGCGGCATTGATGCAGTCTTCAAGCCGTTGGGTATTCATGGTTCCGGTGACCAGTTGCATCGCTGCAGGGTGGCGCAGTATCCAGGCCGCTGCGATAGCGGTGTTTGTGACCGAATACTCGGCGGCGATCTCATTGATTTTCTCGTTGAGTTTCGGGAACTTTGGGTTATCGAGGAATACCCCTTCAAAGAAGCCGTATTGGAAGGGTGACCATGTTTGTATGGTTATGTCGTGGAGTCTGCAAAAATCCAGAACGCTGCCGTCACGATTTATCGCTGCGTCATCGAGCATGTTGACGTGAAGTCCGTTGGAGATCATGTTGGCGTTGGTGACGCTGAGCTGGAGCTGGTTTACGATAAGGGGCTGTTTGACGTATTTCTGCAGCAGGCTTATCTGCATGGGATTTTGGTTGGACACACCGAAATGCCGTACCTGTCCCTTGTTATGCAGTTCTTCGAAGGCTTCTGCAACCTCTTCCGGTTCCATCAGCGCGTCGGGGCGGTGAAGGAGCAGTATATCGAGGTATTCGGTTCTAAGACGTTTCAGGATCTTCTCTACTGAAAAGAGGATATGGGCTTTTGAGAAATCAAAGGTCTTTCCCGGTATGATTCCGCACTTTGACTGGAGGATCATTTTTTCCCTCACCGTTGCATTCATACCGATGGCTTGTGCGAAAAGCGTCTCGCATTCTCCATCTCCGTAGATATCCGCATGGTCAAAGAAATTCGCTTCCTTGTCCATAGCGAAGTTGATAAAATTCGCCGTCTCTGCCTGGCTGAGTGAAGTCAGCCGCATACATCCCACCGCTACCGCAGGCACCTTTTTCCCGGTGTTTCCCAGTTTAATCGTCTTCATTCGTTGTCCTCTTTCTATAATATAACAGAAATAATACAATATCAGGGAGCGATGAGCAATGAGCAGAGCTAAAAGAAGCGAGTCTTCCTAATACTTCCTCCCTCATAATGTCTCTATTACCTGTTCCCCAGTTCCCTGAGCGCATCATAGGGATACAACTCTCCCAGAGTTGTTGCGATGCTATTTTCCTTTGTGGGACCGAAGATGACCGGAGTTTCGGGGGGAGCAAATTCAGTGAGAACCTGACGGCAGGCGCCGCAGGGGCTTACTGGATAATCCGAGGCAGGGGTTGCGACGGCAATGGCAGTAAAGGTTTTGTACCCTGCGGCAATCGCAGTAAAAAGTGCTGTACGTTCGGCGCAGTTGGCGAGTCCGTAGGATCTGTTTTCGATATTCACTCCGGTGATGACCTTTCCGTCTTCCAAAAGGATGGCGGCTCCAACGGGGAATGCTGAATAGGGCGCATAGGCTCCCTCGGCGGCTGTAAGGGCTTTTTTGTGGAGTTCAAAAAGAGCGGCTTTTTCCATAATTTGTATAACCTTCCTTTGCCTTTATTGACAGTAACTTCTTCCTATTATACCATAGTTAAGACATGAAATTGAAAGAAAATCTGAAATATTTCGTTATTACCGGTCTCGTTTTTTTGCTGGTATATATATTTGTTGGGATTCGTCCGCTGAAGGATGAATTAATGATGAAACCTCTCTGGTCTATCACCCTGAGTGATACCGTTCCTTCTCCTGAAGCCTCCCCTGAAATGAAGACTGAAGGTTTGGAGCCTTTTATCCTTGGGAACAGACTCGGTTATTTTTCTTCCGAAGGGGAGTTGTTCCGGTCGGAGACCTTTCCTCAACGGGCATCGGTGAGCGGAAACCTATGGACCCGCTATGCTGGAGACTCAACTGAGGCAATACTGTATACGGCGACCGGGGTTCAATCTGGGGTAATCGAAGGGGCTGGCTTTCCCTTCCTTGATGAGGATCGGGCCTACCTCTTTTTGCCTGGCGGTAACGGTGTTGCCGCATACGAACCGGATGGTACTCGAAAGTGGATATACGAGGGGACATCTCCGATCGTTTCGTTCAGCTCGTCCCGGAGCGCTACTATGCTTGGACACGCCGACGGCAATCTAGTTTATCTGGATCCTGATGGGCGTCAGCAGTTTTCGTTTTATCCTGGAGGGAGCGCGTACCCGGTTATCATAGGTTCAGATGTATCGGATTCGGGATCTCTGACAGCTTGTGTTTCCGGCTTGGAGGATCAGCGTTTTCTCTTGCTCAGGACTTCCGGGGAGCAGCATAAGGTTATTTTTCATACCTATTTGACAGGGAATCTCCGCCGTCAGGGGCTGGTGCGTTTTGACTCCAAAGAAGAGTATGTGTTCTATGAGTATGACGGCGGTCTGGGGATCGTTGATTGCGGAGGTCTCAAGACTTCCGGTCCCATGACTGCAGGATTAAAGGCCTCTGAAATTCCCCTGCCGGGACGGATCGTTTCTGTCGGCGATTCGGTTACGGATAATCTTTTTCTTGTTCTGAGTAAGCTTGATTCGGGGTATAGCATTTCAGTATTCGAAAAGCCGGATAAATATATTGCTTCCACCACCTTTGATGCGAAGGATGCCTTCCTTACATATCGGGATGGCTGTTTTTTTCTGGGAAGCGATAATGCTATCTCCCGTATCAATGTGACCCGGAGGTAAGGGATGAAAAAAAGTATTGTGTATGTGGTGTGCGTTCTTTCTTTGTCTGCTCTTTTTCTCACGGTACTTTCCGCGCTCCAATGGCCTTCGGAATTACAGGTTTTTAGCAGTTTTTTTGCCCAGAAGCGGGGAAATGTGTTTAACAGCGGTATCGTTTTTTACG
>JAITWB010000133.1 GCA_031285525.1 Spirochaetaceae bacterium | reverse complement strand
TCAACTTGATTATATCACAAAAGCGGTAAAGTAATTTTATAAATCTTACCTGAATCCGAACCGAAATAAACCGCCCCATCATATAGAGCCGGAGAAGACAGTACACTGTCCTTTATTTTTGCCTGCCATAATGCATAATGCTTATTGGTGTCAAACTCCATGATGAATGCTTGGCTAAAACTGTATACATCCGAAGCCGCCAGCACAATGTTTTTGCCGTTCAGTACAGGCATGGTATAGGAATTCGATTCAGTAGGGTAAATACGCTTGAACTCACCGGTATTCTTGTTAAATGAAGGCAATGCGTGTTCGTCGGATACACAGGCGTACACCGTATCGTCTATCACAACCGAACCGCCCGAAAACCATGTGGTACTATCGGCGGAAAATGACGACCATAGTATTTCGCCGTTGTTTGCGTCAATGCAAAAGAACAGGCACGAACGCCCGCCTAAATAAATTTTTCCCTCGTCGAAAGTCATCGGTGCGAATATGCGGTCTTTTATAAGGGTCGTAAAAATTGCTTCTCCCGACTCCGAACCGATACAACGCAATTGCGCTCCTGCGTCTGTGAAATACAATTTCCCTTCATAATAATGTACCCCTGAAGCAACAGGACCGGGCTTATCGGTTTTGAACTCAAAAACGATTTTACCGGTGTTTATATCAACACCGTAGATATTCCCGCTGTTTACCGCAAAATAAGCCACGCCCTCCGCGACGGCTGTATGCGAATCGTTGAAAGAAAAACTCTCGCTGCTTAAACGCCTGCCGCCATCGGGTTCTGCCTGGACTTTAACTATTTCCGCACCATCGCCTGCGTTTAAAATATACAGGGTGTTTTCAGCGTGGAAAATTACTTTTTCGTTCTCGTACACCGGCAACGTTTTTACCGCTGCGTCCGTCATGTACAACCATTTTTGTTCACCTGTTTTCATATCCAGCGCTCTGAACTCATTACTTTCGTTTCCAAAGAACATTTTACCGTCATTAATTAAAATAGCAGAGCGGATGGCAGCTCTTGTGTTCCTCGTACCAGGTTCTGACGCATCAGGTTCAAAGAAAATATCAGGCGTGACCTCAATCGTTTTATAATCGTTAATGCCCCTGTCTTCAGTACTTGTAACCCTTAGCGCTTCCGGTCGAATGGATGGAAGGATAGCTTTTTTCGTTGCTTCCAGAGAACCACATGATACCAGGCATATGCAGAGCAATAATAAAACAAAGAAAAAATAGACGGATTCTCGCATTGCACAATTTCTCCTTTTCAAATAAGCAAACATGAAATTTCGTATTCATAGTACACTATTTTTAAAAGTACAAATAAACAATCCTTGCTAGTTTTGTCACAACCCGTTTATAACATCACAAAAATGTTCCGTTTCTTCCAGGAAAGGGAAATGGGCTGATTGGTCAAAATAGAGTATCGTTTTGCTCGGCGCTTTCAGGGTTTCATAATATTTCGTTACCACCGAAACCGGCGAGAGCATATCGTGTTTTCCGGAAATAAACAAAACCGGAATTGCAACGTGGGTTACTGCCTCCATCAGATTGACGGTAAAAATATCGTTCCACAAAATACCTGAAAATTGCATACCCTGGGGAACGCTTTGTTTTTCGCTGTCCGTATACAAGGTGTTTTGGATGAAGAAAATCTCTCCCAGCCGGTTGGTGTCTGATGAACCGTAAAAGGCCCCGCCGTACTTCACCGCATAATCGTATTCTGCTTGAAACAAAGCGCCAAACCCGTTTCCCCTTGCATTTTCGAGTATTTGCAAGCCCTCAGCATCATTGCGTTTCTGTGCTTCCTGAATGAGAAAAAGAAGACGTGCTTCTGATGTTAATCCAACACTCACCGTCTGTCCAATTCCGATAAAATACTCAAACAATTCAGGGTACTGTTTTACAGCGAGGATTCCCAGCATTGCTCCCCAGGAATGTCCGGCGAGATAAATTTTTTGTTTGTTGATTGTATTGTTCAAATACAGTACCAACTCATGCAAATCCGAAATAAACTGATTTATATTCATGGTTTCCGGAGGGATGTCCAGGGAATAACTTTTACCTGCCCCCCGCTGATCCCATTGTACAACGGTGAACTTCTGTTCCAGTTCCGATTGGTAGCTTTGGGCAATTCCTATTCCGGGAAAACCGGGACCGCCGTGCAAAAAAAGCAGGATTGGATTTTCTCTATTTTGTGAGCGGATATAGACCCATTGAGGTAATCCGTTTAAGGAAACTTCTGTTAGTGTATCAATTTTCATGTATATTCCTCCTCAGTTATCATAGGATTTGTTTTATTTTATCACAAAAATTAGGTTTTAATGAATAATTCTTGCTCTTTTCACCATAAAATATGGTATTTCGTCATTCCCGTGCCTGAGAAGAAATATAAGCATATTTTCTTCATAACGCTGTCCCCTAAAAATGATTCAATAGTTAAAAAGCCCGTGCAGGACGAACGAAAAGGTTCTGGAAGGACTGAACGCTGTTATTCAATTTCTCTGCCTGTTCTACGTCATACTGAGGGTCATGAGATGAAGCCCAGTACGAAGCATCATTTCTGAAATCGCCCAAATCCTTTGCCTTCAAATTGTTATACATCAAGTCCAGCTCCTCCACACTGGGCAAAAACCAATCGTTAAACCCATTATAGTTCATGGTATCGCAGATCTGTACAGCATTGTTAGTTACTCCGTTAATCGATGTTCCTTCAAGAAAATAAGTCTCCAATTGAAACTCTATTTCCACAAGAGCAGCCTCCTGTACTGCCAGCAGTATGCTAATCATTCCCAATAAAAAAAGTTTCCTTTTCATACACACACCTTCCTTCTAACCGTAAAATTAAAACCACCCCAGCAATAATCCGTTGAGAGAGGACATTGAGTCTATATCTTTTCTGCTGCCGCCGTTTACAAAACCTGCAATAGTTATTTTTTCGTTGGGATCATATAATATAAGACTCTGGAAAGCTCCTATTCTGCCATCATGGGAATAAATGTTTTTATCATTCATAATCAGTTTCATTATTCCCATTCCAAGCCATGTATCCTTTACTAATTTGTACCTTGCGTCAATCATATGTTCTAAAGAGTCTTTTTTCAGCAATTTCCCATTAAACAGAGATTCATAAAATAATGCCGTATCTTCAGTGGTAGAAATTATAGCACTTGCTCCGCCTCCCCAACTCAAATTTGATTCTTCTGCTGGAATAAATCCGTTTTCATAGATAAACGAACGGCTTTCATTGTTTTCTACAGAAATAGTTTCTGCATAGCTTGTATTCTGCAATCCAATAACATCAGTTATCATTTCTTTCAGTAAATCATTATAGGTTTTTTGATATAGATCTTCCAAAATATAACCAAGTAACACATAATTGGTATTACTGTATTTGGTTCGAGAATTTGGACGGAGATGTTTTGAGTTATATATCACTTCAAGCATCTCAGTTCTCATTAGATGAGATTCATCATACTGAACTCTGAATTGGGGATCATTAATATAATCATACAATCCGCTTCTGTGGTAGAGCATATCGTGAATGGTAATTTTCTCAGCATTTTGTATTAACGGGAAAAAAGCATCCAATGTTGTGTCATATTGAATCAAACCCATCTCAATTGCTTTCTGTATCATGACAGAGGTAAATGTTTTTGTTATCGACGCAATCCGGTATTTTGTCTGATTATCAGCGTAAACAGGAATGCCGTCAACAATATCCCTGTAGCCTATTATTTTTTGGTACATAATTTCACCGTCTTTTTTTATCAAAAAACTTCCAAAGAGAGATTCAGTCTCCTCAAGCCCGGAAAGAATACGGTCAAGCTCAATGATTTTTTCTTCCATGGTTAGATTTTGGTATTCGTTATTGCCTGTAGTCGTACATGACTGAAACAATAATAACCCCAAAATACATAATACAAAAAACATTTTCATAGGATTTACTCCTTTAGAGGCGATTAAATTATACCTTTATATAGACAAAGACATAAACCAATAGTTAGGTTACATAATTACCACTGTTTCAGCACAAATCTGTTGAGAACCGTTATTGAGCCTTTATACGGAATACTGGAACCATTTACAATGAATACAATAGTTACTTTTTCGTTTGGATCATACAATACAATACTACTGCAATCATCTATATATCCGCCATGATGAAACATACGGTTCCCATTAAAAGTTACTTCCCATATGCCCATTCCCAAGATAACCTTTCTTGATAATTCATATTTTGGAGCACGCAATTCATATTTTAGGGCTGTCATATGCTCTAAAGAGTCTTTTGTCAGTAATGTTCCATTAAATAAAGCTTCGTAAAACAATGCCAAATCTTCTGTTGTAGAAATTAAAGAGCCTGCTCCGCCTGCCCAGCTCAAATTTGCTTCCATTGATGGACTATACCCCTTTTCATCTGTAAATGAAAAGGAACGGCTTTCGTTGTTTTCTGATGTTATTGTCTCTGCATAGCTTGTGTTATTCAATCCAATAACATCAGTTATCATCTCTTTCACCAAATCCTGATAGGGCTTTTGGTATAGATCCTCCAAAATAAAGCCAAGCAGCACATAATTGGTATTGCTATATTCAGTTCGGGTATTTGGACGGCGATGTTTTAAGCTGTATATCATTTCAAGCAAGTCATCTCTGGTGTGACGACTTGTATACATCTGTTCCATATCTTGAGTATTCGAAAATCGAATACTGGTAATATTATATAATCCGCTTCTATGATACAGCATATCCTGAATGGTAATTTTTTCGGCATTTTGTATTAACGGGAAAAAGGTATCCAATGTTGTATCATGTCGGAGTAATTTTGCCTCAATTGCTTTATGAATCATTGCAGAGGTATATGTTTTTGTGATTGACCCAATCCGGTATTTTGTCTGATTATCAGCGTAAATCGGATTACCGTCAACTATGTCTCTATACCCGAGTGTCTTTTGGTACAAGATTTCACCATCTTTTTTAATCAAGATACTACCAAAGAGGGATTCATTTTCCTCAAAACCAGAAAGAAGACGGTCTGTTTTAGCAATTCGCTCTTCTATAGGTATATTACTCTGGCTAATTTCCTTGTTATCAATGGTTGCACAAGACACCATCAAGGAAATCGATGTGATAACCACAAAGAACTTATTCATATAAGGACCTCCCAAAAAACACATGACCCTCTATACGATAATACGATCAAACCGTTCATAGTGTTGGTACATTTATTCATATCTTGCTGAATTCGGGAGATAAGAGGAAATTTCCAAGTTACGCTTCGTTTGCGCTGCCAATTTCAAGCAGGTTACCCTCCGGGTCGGCAACATAAAAGTTTCGAATACCGAAAGGAAATGTTATGGGTTCTCCTGTCGGAAATCGCACACCCAATTTTGATAATCGTTCATATTCCTCATCTACATCGGCAAAACATGGCAGCCAGAGGGCGATTTCGAAGGTCTGATTGATTCCTTTTGGAGGGATGTAGTTTTCACCAATCGCCTGTACGAATTGCTTCCGGCTGTACATGAACAAGGAAAGCTTACCGCTTGCTGTCTTAAACTCCGCAAAATCACCGCCGTCCCACTGAGTATGAAACCCCAATGTATCTCTGTAGAAATGGACCATAACATCCATATCACTGGCATATACACAAACGCCTACCCTTACATCCTGTCCGTTCAATTTTGACACCTCCTTTTCATATATCACCTTCCTTATTCCTTCTTCACCTTTACATAGGTCTCCAATGTCTCATCCCAATTAAATCTGTCTTCAGTACGAAACCCCTCATCTGAAGAAGGACTCACTATGTCAGTGTCGCTGAATAAGTGCTTTTGTCCTTTCTTCCTTCTTCGTACCAGGTTTACCATCACAGACACCCATGTTACGAAAAGAGACACAATCGCTATTACAAGCACTGGCGTAAAGAGGATAGGCGCAATTATGATGATCCATGGACCAAGATACACCAAACCAACTATGCCTACCACTGCAATGAGAGGTATTTTTATTTTTCGTAGTATATTTTTTATTTTCATGTATATTTCTCCGTTTTTATTTCGGCAAGATATCCACTTATATAACCTCGAATGTAAATTGACAAGGCATTTCTCCGTTCGTATCCAATGGAGAGGAATCTACTTCTTTTAATCTGAGCCTTACTCCCAGCATGTTTTGATAATGATACAAAAAGTGTCCTGCACAGCATCCGCAATAGGTCTTTGAAACACTAAAGGGTTGTTTTAATTTTTTAATAGCTCCGCAGGAACAGGTTGTTTTGCCTTTATGTACCCCATTTTGATGACCGGAGAGCGTAATGGTAATTGAACCATCTTCATTTAATACCGGAGCCATCATGTACTCAACGGTTTTAACTAATTCCAGTTTTTCGGATAAGTTTAAATCACTATGCTCTTGCCCAAAAGCCTTGCAGTCCACATCCCGTTTGCCGCCCTTGCTGCATCCTTCTTTCTCCAGAACCGCATATTTCTGTTTATTTGAAAGCAGTTTGTCCATCTTGTCGATCACTGCGATTGTTGGTAATGGGTTATTCCCCAGCGTACTGGCGTTACAATCCATTTGTTCTAATACTTCTTTTGGGATGCCCATTTTTTTCATGGTTTCTCCCATGCGTTTTATATTTGGCATTTAAAATCTCCTTTCTCCCTAATTGGAATCAATAAATCAAGCTGTAAGCGACGATCAAAATCCTCATTATCCGGCCATAAATAATGGTGCATAGCGTTGAGATGCTCTTCCAAGCAACCGTGCATACATTCCGGTTCGCCCCAGACTATTTCGTATTTTTCATGGTTCACAGCCCACTCATACAGCCATTGCCATTCTTCAAAAGCGCCCATAGGGATCATATGGGCGGCGTACAGACCGCCGGGAAATTGCTTCTTTGTAAAACGAGCAGGGACTTCCATGTTTTCCGGTATTGTAACCCACCGTTCATAACCGTGATCATCTCCGCTATGCGGCGGTTCCCCATCAGGCGCATTGAAGCCGTAATGTCTGAAATCCGGTTTAATGTCCGGCAAGCCGCTTGCCTTAATAAAAGCAAAAAGTAAATCACCTGTTTCCTTTTCAGGCAGCCCTCCCACACAATGAATTGATGCAACCGTTGCAGGGGGCAGGTATACAATCCGCACATCCCTGTCTGTGTGCTTGTTCAGTTTTTTTTCTGCCTTGATAAGATCGTCCATTGTCTTATCCTCCTTAAAATTGATTTTGGAGACCGTTAAGGAATCGACAATTTCCAATAAACTTTCATCATCCAGCAATTGCAGTTTTGCATTCTTTATATTCAAGCGTTCGATAAAGGATTGGATGACACTTTTTATAGTGGTCAGCGCAGTTATTTCATCTCCAATCTCTTCCAGATTTTGCTGAAACACGTCAATCGCAAGGGCCGTATTTTCGGTCAGTACTATCTCGGCAATCGATTTCAGGGGAATCCTCAGTTTTCGCAGGACAAGTATCTGCTTCAAACGAAGGATTGCACTTTCATCGTATGCCCGATACGAATACTCTTTCTTCATTGTTGATCGAATCAATCCTATCTGCTCGTAATATCGAAGGGTTCTGGTTGAGATTCGAAACTGCTTTGACACCTGGCTTATGGTTTGTAATTCCATTAAAACCTCCATGGCATCTATCTTACAGGTTGACGCGGCGTCACAGTCAAGTAAGGAGGGACATTATTTGATAAAAAACACGGTTTAGCCTAAATTGATTATTATGTTCGGAAAAATCAGAAATTTTTGATTTTCCCGAACATATTGATTATTATTTACTACGAACGTAACGGAACAGCGTTCAAATCGATCCCAGACACTCCGGTAACAAGAACCCGCACCACCGCACCGGGACAAAAGGCTTCAGAATCTTCGTACTGTATCACCACTGCGCCGTCAACGTCGGGAGCCTGAAACCAGCAGCGCCCAATGGCAAAATGCCCCTCAGCGTCCCCGGCGGCATCAGTAGTAGTATCATCAGCGGCTTCTCCGGCTTCGATAATTTCCTCTATAAGCACGTCAAACTGCTGTCCCACATACTTTTTCATTCGTTCTGCAGTGATACGGATCTGCGCCGTCTCAAGCTCTGTCTTGCGAGCCTCGGCGGTTTTGCGGGAGACCTGTTTCTTCATCTCCCCCGCAGGAGTATCCTCTTCCCGGCTGTATACAAAACAGCCCGACCAGTCCGCTTCCAGCTTTTGCAGGAATTCCGCAGTGTTTCTAAAAGCGTCCGGTGTTTCACCGGGGAATCCAGCCATAAAAGTGGTTCTCAGCACCGTATCGGGGAGTTCCCGCCGTATTGCGGCAACAAGTTCGAGATACCCGGCGGCGGTTCCCCGGCGGTTCATCGCTTTGATGATCCCATCGTCACCGTGCTGAAAAGGTATATCAAAATAGGAGAGAATTCTCGAATCCCGTTTAATTACCGGGAGAATGTCCAGAGGAAAATTATCGGGATGAATATAGAGCAGCCGAACGATGAACTTCCCCTCAAGAGCGGTTATCCGGGAGAGGAGTCCCGCCAGAGGAGAAGTTGACAGAGACTCGTCAGCGGACAATCCAGCGGGTGCAGACAGACCTGCCGCTCCGGAAACGCCATCCCTGCCGTAGGAAGCAAGATCCTGACCTATGAGATTTATCTCGTACACGCCCCTGTCCAGCAAAGCCTGTATCTCGACAATGATATCCTCGGGAGAACGGCTTCGCAAGTCTCCCCGAATCAACGGAATCGCACAGAAAGTACAATGGTTATTGCACCCCTCGGTGATCTTCACATAGGCGGAACCGGGAAAGGAGAGCAGCTTCGGGCGCTCCCCGCAGCAGACCCCCTCCTGGGGAGAAATAACGGAACACCGTTCACCCGCAAAAAGAGCATCCACCGACTCCGTTATCCGGGACAGATCTCCGTTACCCAAAAAACCGTCCGCCTCGGGAAGATCTGACGCAAATTGCTCACCGTAACGCTCAGCGAGACAGCCCGAGAGCAGTATCTTTGCCTGGGGAAAATCCCTCCGGGCGGTCATCACCGCTTGAAGAGACTCTGCCTTCGCGCTCTCGATGAATCCGCAGGAATTGATAATAATAAGAGATGCCGCCGCAGGATCCTCGGTGAGAAACCAGCCGCTTTTTGCCAGCAGCCCTATGAGCAATTCCCCGTCAACCTGATTCTTGGCGCACCCAAATTGATCCAGATAAAATAAACGTCCCTGATCAGTCAACTTCGGTAACCACCAGTTTATAGGTATTTGTTTCCCGATCCCGCACCCAGTTTATGTCCTGAACAAGAACCTGCCCGGGCCGGCCTATCTCCAGCTCCGCAGTGCGGCTCCCACCGATAATCTGAATCTTCACTGCATTGGCATTGGATGACCAAAGCCTAAAACCGTTATTCGCCTGAACGATCAGGGTATCTCCGTTTTCGTAATAATCTTCAACCCGATCCTTTCTATCTATCTCATAGCGGAACAGACAGGGACCGCGGAATGTCACATTCAACGTAACCGGGAAGGCATAGCCCCCCTCAAACTCCCGTATAGCCGTAGACCGGTTTCCTGTAGAACCGACGGCGGCAACAGAATCAACCACAGGAATATTCTCTGTATTCTGAACGATTGCAGGAGGAGGCGTCTCTTCGGCAAAGGCTATACGAACTTCAGCGCCTCTGGAAGAATCAGTTTTGGAAAGTTCCATCACATAGACGGTAATATCACTTCCCCCGAGACCATCGATATCAAGAGCTATCTCCTCGCCCAGATCCACCACCTGTGTGCCGTGAACTGTCTGGAGGGCAAAGGAGGGACCGGTAGCGGTAACCTCAAGCGGATAGGTTTCCGCTCCCAATGGAACAAGGATCACATCTTTCGCATACACCCGCTGGGTCAGGGAACCGCTTTCCAATACATATTCTGCGGCGGGACGAACAGTAACGGTCTCGTCCGCCGGCTTTTTCATCTGAGACAGCTGGGTTGCAAGCACATAGACAACAGCCAGAACAACAACAACCGCTGCTGCGGATATAATAATAGGCCTTACCGGAAGGGAGCGCTTCGGCATGAGTTCACTCAAGGGAATCGGCTGCTCCTGAATCCTGAAATTCCGGTAGAGGGTCACCACCTCGTCGGCATTGAGACCTAAATATTCCGCATAATTGCGTAAAAAACCGATCAGATAGGGTTCTCCGGGAAACAGGGAAAAATCTTCCTTCTCAAGGGCTTCCAAATACCGCTTCGCAATATTCGTCTCCCTTGTGGCCTGTTCAATATCAATACCCCTATCGATACGGGTTTTTTCCAGCTTCTGTCCTAAAGATTCCATCTCTATCCTTATTTATTCTGCGAACAGAAAATTATTATAGTTATTTGCTGAAGAGGGAGCGTCATAGATAAACCGTGTGTCCGGAATACCCTGATTCAGCGCATAGTTAGTAAAATCGAAGAGAAAAACATCATTGGTAACCGTAGTACCCTCTATCCGCCTAATGAGCCGGGTATCCGGATCAACCGAAAGAGTAAGGGTTCTAAAACCTTCGGAAGTATTCTTCCGGGAAAGAAGCAACTGCACCACCATCTCCTCAGAATCCGGCTCCAGCGGCACCGGATCCTGCCCGGTCTTATACGCTATCGTATAATAACGGCTCATCAGAGAAAGCCCCTGAGGCGTCGCCAGATTTGCCCCGGAAACACCGCCGCCAGAGGATGAGACATATTGGTTCAGAACTGCATTCAACTCAACCAAATAGATGGTAAGCACATCACCGTTAAAAACGATAACCTGTTCATCCGGTCTGGTAAAATCGATACGCAGAAGGTTTGGCCGTTTAAAGGAGATTCGGCCTTCCATATCATTTTTTGCCGCCGTGATTTTTATCGTGGCTTCATAATCTCTCAGACCGCCATAGTTTTCCGATACAGACTGAAAAAAGGAACCCGCAGTCAGTATCTGCTGGGCAAAAGCCGTTCCGCAAAAAAACGCACAGAAAAAAATGCAGGAACATATCTTTTTCATACTATCCAGCAACCTCTCGTGAAACTTTCTTTGTTATAGTAGAACAGAATCCTCCCAACAGTCAAGCATTGCAAATGCCGCATTGCAAATGCCGCATAGCAAATGCCAGCATTGCAAAATGCCGCATTGAACTTGTACGCCTTACGGATAGGATTTGAAATCCTGTACCACGCTAATGCTGGAAACGACTCTTTTATCCGGCATCATCCTCGCCGCAATAGAAGCCGCCTGCTCAGACTGGGCCGAAGAGTTCGCCACACCCTGAAGCGTCACCGTATCCCCGCTGATATAGGCCTTGAGGAAGTTGATATTCAGGCTATGTTCGAACACAAGCGCATTTACCAGCCGCTGGGCAGCAAGGAGCTCCTGCAGTTTCTGCCCTCCCTTTTCCTCCTGTTCCAGGGTCACCACCCGTTGGCAGACATCCGCAATAGTATAGGAAGCAGTCTCCACATCCACAATTCCCGTGTTCAGCGCCAGATGAAACAAAGCCGGATCTTCGTTGGTTAAATTGAAGAAACTCTTATGAAAGCCCAGCCGATTATTGTCGCTCTCCTCGATACGCTGACGGGCCTGTTTTTCGTCCCATGAAAATTCATCCATAAGCCGCTTAATCCGGACATCGTCCTTTGCCACCAGACGGACGGCAAAGAGGTTCGGAACCTCGTTGAGAATGAAGAAGGCTCCCCGTCCGATAAGCACGCAGTTTCCCTCAACCGCAGATTCGAGGATGGCTGTCTGAAGGTAATCCAGATATTCATCCCTGTCCTTTGCCAGAGAGGCAAAAAAACCAGGCTTCTTCTCGTCATATTTCTTGAGTTTCTCTTCCGGGAAGCCCAGATCCACCAGTTTCTGTTCAATCATCTGCCGGCCGATAAACCGATAGTGCAACTTCTGAGCCAAAGAAGCAGCGATCTCGTCACCGCAAGCGGCCACCTGCCGCGAAATAGCTATAACTGCCATGTAGTCCTCCCTTGAAAAAAAAATACATTCGCATATACTAAAAACAGGATATATCCAATCTCGGGATCTGTCAAAGGAATACGCATGGCTAACGAAAAAAAGCTCAAGTGGAAGGAATCGGTGAGGTCCGATCTGTTCAAAACCCCGGTTTTTACCGTTCAGAAGATACTCAGTATCTCCCCCGAAGGCAGAGGCGGAGAATATATCACCCTCAATGCTCCCGACTGGGTTATTGTCATTCCGGTTCTCAAAAATGCCGCCACCGGGAAACCCGATTTCGTGATGGTTCGGCAGTGGCGTCACGGCGCCGGTGAGATATGTACCGAATTCCCCGGCGGGGTTATGGAAAAAAACGAAAAGCCCGAAACCGCCGCAGGACGGGAGCTGCTTGAGGAGACCGGATACCGTGCAGGAAAGCTGGTTCACCTGGGAACGGTGAGCCCTAACCCCGCCATCATGAGCAACCGGGTTCATTTCTTTGCCGCCGAGGATCTCACAGACACCGGAGAGACTTCCCCGGACGAAGACGAATATGTCAACACTTCCATCCTGTCCGGCGCTGAGGTGTTTAAGAAGATGGGACACGGAGACTTTACCCACAGTCTCATGAGTACGGCCTTGTTGCTCTACTTGCAGCACAATCCTGCTCTGATAAAATAAAAAAGACCGTCTTGCGGGAGATTTCCCGATAAAACGGTCTTTTACCTGAGACCTCCCCTTGCAGGGGGAGGTTCTCTGTGAGATATCTACCCTCTTAGCGGTTTGCGGAGAGGGTATTTTCGTATTTGGTCAGGGGATTATACATCCCTTCCCGATACTCTCCCTTGAGACTCGGAATTTCGATCACCATTCCCGGAAGAATCAGATCCGGGTTGTTGGGGTTTTTCATCCTACTCCGGTTTGCGTCGTAGAGGTTTCTCCATATAAGCGGATTATTATACACCGCAGGGTTACCGGAGATATTCCAGTAACAGTCTCCGGTCTGAGAATACAGGTGTACGGTGTAGAATTTGGGCAGCGGCGTTATCTCCCGTACATCTACGAGCGCATCGAGAGCCTGCTGGGCATATTCGCTGGTAAGGGGGAAGTTCTCCTCCTCAAACGCAGTTGTTCCGGCGGCGATGGCCTCTCCTGCTGCGGCTACTTCATTGGGCCAGCTTCGCTCTGCTCCGATCCGCTCTGCCCATTTAAGCCGGGAACGGGCTGCATTCATGTCCCGCTCTGCTCCTGCTCTGGCAAGAGCTTTTTCGATATACGCCTCGGACAACTCTGCATTCTTTACAGCTTCTGCGGAGTATTCGGTGGCGGCATCGTACTCACCCTCATCAAAGGCCCGCTGGGCAAGAACGGTATACCGATTCGCCTCCCGCTGATAAGGGTTGTTGCGGTAGCTGTTTGGAAACAGGGAAACAGCCAAAAACAGACACAAACAGAGTGCGGTTATGTAACGTTTCATTCCTGACCTCCCTGAGAAAGCAGAGCTTCCTCGGCCGTATTTTCGGTGGTTGGGATTTCTTCCGCATCCTCTGGAAGCGCCTCTTCCTCCGGCAGCGGGGCAATGATATCAGCTTCGTCAGCCAGAGTGTTTACATCCTCAATTCTCCGGGCTGCGGCATCCATCGCTGCCTGAGCGGCGTTGCGCCTGATGAGAGCCTCCTGATAGATGTTGGCAAATGCAGATGTATCCTGTTCAAACAAATGCCAGGCGTCTTCGTTCCGTTCCTCCCCGAGGGCGGCTACAGCCTGAGCATACAGCTCCTGGGCGGCGGCGTATTTGTCCTTGAGGACAATATCTGCACGGATGGAGTCGCTTTCAGCTTTTGCCATATCCGTTTTTTCCCGTTCCCTGGCCGCAAGCACGCCAAAGCCGGTATTGAGCACCTGCACAAACAAATCATGCCCTTCGGTGACGGCGGCAAGAACCGTATCCGGTTCGGCTTCTTGCTCGATCATGTCCTCTGCTTCGAGAAAACGATCCTGAGCGGCGTAATACTCGTCAGGGCTGTATTCCACGAAACCGAGGGATTCGATGCTTCTCATAAGCGGAAGAGAGGAGGCTGTCTTTTCCAGCGCCTGATAATAGGTCAGAGCCTTCAGTCCCGCCGCATGGGCTTCCTCTTCACTGCCCTCTTGTGCGAGGAGATCACTGAATTCCTTGCCCTTTGAGTCGGCAAAAACGAGGTATTCAGGGAAATCAACCCCCGCTCCGGCGTCAACCGCCGCTTTTCGGGCAGCGGTGACTGCTTGTGCAAGCCGGTTATTGCCTTCCTGCAGGGCCTTACGGTACATCTCATCGTAGAGCCGGGCGGCTTCGGTATATCCTTCGGTGGTATCCTGGTTATAGAGCTCTTCTGCCGCCGCCCATTCATCGGGGTAGACGGAATCAAGACCATTTTCGAGGACTCGGTTGCGGGCGGCTTCTGCGGCTGCCTGCGTTTCAAGGTAAGCGGTATCCGGCACAGGTTCAGGCGGAGGGGTCTCCTCCTGAGGCGGCGGTTCCGGTACTGGAGCCGGGGTTTCTACGGGCTGAGGTTCCGGCACTTCCGGTTCCGGAGTGCTTTTACAGCCAGTAAATACCCATAACATAAAGAGGCATACAAAAACCAGAAGCGGTAATTTTCTCAGCATGCGTATCTCTCCCGTATAATGTAGATATGCTTCCATTATTTAGTATTATGTTAGAAAAAGCAAGAAAAAATATGATATAATAGCAGTAATTCCACCTTTTGATTGCAAACAGGAGTTTTTTATGGCTGATGATTTTTCTTTTGAAGTTACCCGTCATTTCGGTGTTCTGTCGGACAAGAAGAACTGGACTGTGGAGCTCAACCTTGTGTCTTGGAGCGGCAGGGATCCCAAATACGATATCAGGAGCTGGTCGCCGGATCACCAGAAGATGGGCAAAGGGGTTACCCTGACAAAAGAGGAACTTCTGGCGCTGAAAGAACTGCTTTCTTCTATTGATATTGAATAATCGGGAATCATGCTGTTACGCTTTCAGTCCCGATCTCACCCTTTCTCTATCCGCAGGATTCCCCTGTTCTCGTTCCGTTCGAGTATCCAGTGTTCGTTGGTCAGTTTTTCCAGAAATACCCTGTCGTGACTGACCAAGAGCAAGGGACATCCTGATTCTTTGAGAGCATTTTCGAGGATCAGGACAGAGGTTATGTCCATATGGTTCGTAGGTTCATCCATAATGATAAGCGAGAGGGGACGGGTGAGGGCTTCTGCGATAAGCAGTTTTCTGAGCTCTCCTGGACTCACGGTTTTGTGTTCCTGACTGGTACTCACTGCCGATTCTGTAGTGCCTCCCAGCCGATAAAAGCTTGAGAGAACTGCGGCTCTTTTTGTGTTATCCATCTCCGCCATGAGACTGAGTATCCGTGCCGACTCTTCCTGGGGTATCTCCTGAGGCAGGTAGAGGATTTCTTCTTTTGGAAGGCGGGAGATGAGATGGGACACAAGAGTGGTTTTTCCGGTTCCGTTATTGCCGGTAAGGGCTATCCGGGAAGCAGGGGTTATCACCAGTTCCGGTATGGTGAAACGGTAGTCTCCTGCAGAGATATCTCCGGCGGGGAGACGAAGGATGACCGCTCTTTTGATTACTTCGGTCTGGATTGAAACGCCCTCTTTGCGGTACTGGGGTCTGTCGATGTTCTTGAGCTTCTCCTCCGCCTGAGACGCCCGCGTGTTGGCTCTGCTTTTTGCATTTGCCGCAACAGCGTCCTTTCCGGTAAGGATTGCTGCCTTTATCTTCGCCCGTTCGCTGCTGTCCCTGGGATCGAGCCCTGAGAGGCTGAGCCGCCCCTTGGTTCTGGAGACCTCTTCATTCTGCCGTTGCACCAAATCTCGCTCCTTTTTGAGCGCCCCTTCCGCCTTTTGCCAGGAAGATTCTCCTGCTTTTCTCTCTGCGTCCCGAAGTTCCAGCGCCTTTGCCGCGCCTCCTGGATAGAGCTTCGCTTCGTTGGGGGCAAGAAACAGGGTAGCATGACAGAGGGCATCCATAAGTTCCCGGTCATGGCTGACCACCAGTCCGATTCCCTGCGAACTACGTTCGCCCGAACCATGTTCGCCAAAGGCTTTGAGCGCATTTATGATACAGGTGCGGCTGTGGGTATCCAGGTGGTTTGTCGGTTCATCCAGCGCAAGCACTAGTGGCTCCATACAGAGCGCCGCCGCCAGCTGGAGCCGCTTTTTCTCGCCCCCCGAGAGGGTTTCCCAGCGGAAGAGCCAGTCGTCACCTATTTCCAGAAGAGCCAGTATCTTTCCGATGTTGCCGTCAAAATTGCCGAAGGCGGTTTCCCATCCCTCGGGCATGGCGTCTGTATTCTGAGGACAGTACACGGCAATCTCCTTTGAGTCAGAGGATGGTCGAGAAATACTGCCGCTTTCAGGTTCAAGGAGTCCGCAGACGAGCTTAAGGAGGGTTGTTTTTCCGCCGCCGTTCGGTCCGGTGATGGCGCTCCACCCGGAAGAGAATTGTACTGTTAGTCCCGATATAACAGGGTTGAGAGATTGAGGCCATGAAAAGGTAAGATTATTTATTGACAGAAATGACGTGGACATGAATATAACTCCTATACACTGAGCCTGACGCAGCAGGCTTTGAAAGAAATCACAAGAGCCGTTTGCTTTTGCGATCTACAGAAAAAATACATGTGTATAAAAGGTATAATTACATAACTCTTAGAAGGTACTTGAAAATGCTGAATAGTGTCAAGAAGGATAGGAGCTGATTTTTCTTACACCACTTCAATATTAAAAAGGGTTATCAGGTCAACCGCCTGTTGGGCATTTATTTTTGCTCCCCGTAATTCAAAAAAATCAGCGGATATTTTTATGCCGTCGATCAGGCAATCTGACAGATCGAGCCCTTTTAAGGAGGTCTTAAAAAAGTCGGTTCCGGTAAACAGTATCTTTTTCAATTGCAGTTTTTTAATCTTTGTTTCTGCAAAATAACTTTCCGTGAATTTGCAGTCATCAAACAGACAGTTCTCCAGGGATGCGTTTGAAAAATTGGCATAATCGAGGATGCTCTTTGTTATTTTCGCTTCCTTTATAATGCCTTCGACACATTTTATTCCGACTGCGCTGCTTTCATGTATGGTTACTTTTTTCCAAAAAGTCTTGGAAAAGTCGGATAACGAAATATTGCAATTGATAAATTCCGCATCATAGAATCGAGAACGGGAAAAGGTACATTTTTTGAAGTCGCATTTGACGAACCGCACTTTTTCAAATTCCATACAGGAAATATCATATTCTGTCAGGTCTTCATTCTCAAAGGTCATGTTTTCGATATGAGAATCATCATCCATTGCCTTTTCGATACAGGAGTGTAGTGTGCGGCTTCCGGTATTCTCGAAATCTAATGATAGGTTCAAATCCATGATTGGTACTCTAAAGAATAAAACCCCTCATTGTCAATCTCTTGACAATTCACACTATATATTTATCTGTTTCTGAACGTTAGAGTCTCCACCGGCACGCAACCCACCTCAGCCGCAAACTCCCTCGCTCTCACCGCCCAAGCTATCACCGACTCAGGCCGGTGAGCGTCGGAATTGCAGATCACCTGCGCCCCCTTCTCAAGGGCGAGCTCCCAGAATTCCCGTACCGGATAGGGGTGCCGTGGTCCTGAGTCACCCGGAATAAGAGCGCGATCCAAACCGTTCCCGTTTATCTCCAGCGGAAGTCCTGCGTTGATGGCCGCATCGATAACATCCCCGAGGCACTCCCGGATATCCGCATCCCAGCTCCTCCAGCCTATCATTATCAGATCCGGGTGGGCGACAAACGAAAACAACCCGCTGTGAATCCCCTCTATAACCAGGTCTGCGTAGCGGTATAGCTGGGTACGGCTTCGGATCTCCTCTACCCAGAGGAACTCATTCCCTTCCTTGAGCCAGTGGGGGCCGAATGCGAGATAATCAGCCTGCAATTCCCCAAGGAGGAAATCGGTGATCCAGCTTTTGAACTGAGGGTGCCACTCGCACTCGAAGCCTGCATATACGGGGAAGTCCGCTTCTGTTGCCGCTTCCCGGACTGCCTGCATGTACCCCGGCGCCTGAAAGGGTGTCATCCTGGTTCCCTGCCAAACCCTGTCCGGCAGGGGGGCGTGGTCGGAAAATCCCAGAGCCGCACAGCCGTCACGCTTCGCTGCTGCGATATAATCACGGGGCATACCCAGCGCATGGTGACACAGCGCCGTATGGGTGTGAAAATTGGTTATCATATCCTAAAAAAGCCTTTCCATTTCATCCACCAGTGCGGCAAAACGGTCAGCCGCCGCCTGCACCGGTTCCGGGGACGCCATATCTACTCCTGCCAGCTTCAGCGATTCCAGAGGATACCGGGAGCCGCCGGACTTGAGGAAACTGAAATACGCATCCCGCTCTTGTTCTCCGCCGGAAAGCACCCGCTCCGCCAGCGCCAGAGCCGCCGAGATGCCGGTGGCGTACTTGTAT
>JAITWB010000131.1 GCA_031285525.1 Spirochaetaceae bacterium | reverse complement strand
GCAGGGGCAGAGCCTAGGCGGAGCTCCGCACCGCTGCCCGAAGGATTTCAGTATGAATCCGTCCGCAGTTTGAGGGAATCTTCCTCCCGAAGGTCGGCCTTTGCGGGGATAACCGCCGGGCATCTCTACGGCTGGTATCGGGACAATGCTTTTTGCGGACGCTGCGGCAGCCGTTTCGAGCACAGTCCTACCGAACGGGCGAAGCTCTGTCCCTCCTGCGGGAATATCAGTTATCCGAGAATATCTCCGGCTGTTATTGTCGCTGTCACTGATGGGGACAAACTGCTCCTTTCCAGATATGCCCAGGGCGAATACCGCCGTGACTCGCTTCTGGCAGGTTTTACCGAGATAGGGGAGAGTGCCGAGTCAACGGTGGATCGGGAGGTCTTTGAGGAGACCGGCATTCGGGTAAAAAACATACGATACTATAAAAGCCAGCCTTGGGGACTGTCGGGAAGTCTCTTGCTTGGTTATTTCGCAGAACTTGACGGAGACCCTGCCATCACCCTGGATACCAACGAACTCTCGGAAGCCCGGTGGGTACCGAGGAATGAGATATGCTTTGAAGACGACGGTATTAGTCTCACGGGAGAGATGATTCGCAGGTTTATTGAAAAGATTATATAAAATAGGTAGAATAGAGATAGTAGTCATACAAAGGAAGGCAGTATGGGTAGGTTCAATTTTTTGTACATCATCGTCATTTTTGCTCTTCTTTTGGTATTACAAAATATCTTTATTCTCCGGGCAGTTAATGAGATGTCCGGTGATGCCCGGGTGGTTAATTATTCCGGTCTGGTTCGGGGGGCTACCCAACGTTTGGTTAAGTTGGAGCTCTCCCATAGGCCAAATGATCAGCTGTTGGCACGGCTGGAGGAATATCTCTACGGTCTATCAGGTGAAGAAAATAGTTACGACATCGCCTATATGGTATATGAACCCTTTCAAACCTCCATTGCAGAACTGCTTCTCATCTGGGAGGACTTGAAGAGTGCCATTTACGGCTACCGGGATGGTACTACCACCGCAGACTTTCTGCTTGAGGTGAGCGAACGGCACTTCCAAAAAGCAGATGAAGCGACCAGTAATGCGGAATACGGCTCTGACGGAAAGCTCGTCAATACCGAATTATTGGTTACTGCCGGAATCATAGCTATCATCGTCATCGTTCTTATCGTCATACTGGCTTTGTACATACTGCGCCGGGCGGAACGCCATCAGGTGCAGCAGATCCGCGAAAAGAACGAACAACTGGAAGCCGCCATTTTGCAGGCGACAGAAGCCAATAAAGCGAAAAGTCTGTTCCTCTCCAATATGTCCCATGACATCCGCACTCCCCTCAACGGAATCATCGGAATGACTGCCATTGCCGCCGGACGGCTGCAGGAACCAGAGCGAATACAGGATTGTCTGCGGAAAATCGAACACTCCTCTCGGCACTTACAGAGTCTGGTCAATGATGTTCTGGATATGTCCAAGATCGAAAGCGGCAAACTCTTTTTAACCCCTGTAGAGATATATCTGCCTGAGTTTACCCAGAGCTTAATCAATATTGTACAGCAGCAGATTAAGGATAAACAGCAGTTCCTAAAGGTCTCCGCCTTTTCTGTCCTCCACGAACACATATTGGGGGATCAGCTGCGGTTAAATCAGATATTCGTCAACATCCTCTCCAATGCGATCAAGTTTACCCCTGTAGGCGGAACCATCAGTTTAGTTATCACTGAACAAGCCTGTGAACGGGAGGATTTCGCCTGTTTTACCTTTATCTGCTCTGATACGGGGATCGGTATGGGGGCAGATTTTAAAGAACATGTGTTCGAGTCCTTTGCCCGGGAGGAGGATTCCCGGATCGATAAAATCGAAGGCTCCGGTCTTGGTCTTTCCATTACCAAGCGGATCGTCGATATGATGGGCGGGGATATTCATGTTCAAAGCGAGAAAAACAAGGGAACATCCTTTACCATCACCCTCGAATTTCCCCTCAATAAAATCCCTGCCGTGTTATGGGAAACGAACACCCTCAAGGACATCCGGGTACTGGTTATCGAAGGCGATGATCTGGTGTGCGCCTCTCTGGCGAACGAAATGAGCAGTCTCGGCATTATCGCCTCAGTAGAAAATACTCCTGAAAAAGGACTGGCTCTGCTGACGGAAGGGCACGTCTTTGATGCGGTAATCCTTGACTGGGATACCCCTGAATGGTCTCACAGCGATATTCTTGAACAGATCCGGCAAAGTTCTGCACCGTTGCAAAGCGCCATACCGCCGAAGAACTCCATACCGATCATCATCAGTTCCGTGTATGATCGCATCGATCTCGAACGGGAAACGGCTATCGACGGTGTCAAAGGCTTTATCACGAAGCCTTTGTTCAAATCGGTCATCTATCATACCCTTCGGGAAATCCTGTTCGTCAAAAACAGCACTTCCGACGCCTTCCCAACAGGAACCGAACTGCGTCTTGACGGTATCCGTATTCTCATGGCGGAAGACAATGCTCTCAATACAGAGATAGCCTGCGAGATATTGACCATGGATGGAATCATCTTGGACTGCGCCGTTAACGGACAGGAAGCGGTGGCGCTTTTCAACAGTTCCCCGCCCTTTACCTACGGCGCTATTCTGATGGATATGCAGATGCCGATTATGACCGGATGCGAAGCGACCGAGGCTATCCGCCGGTTGCCCCGTGAGGATGCCTCTTCCATTCCTATTATCGCCATGACAGCCAACGCTTTTGACGAAGATATCCGGGAAGCCCTCGATTCGGGCATGAACGAACACGTTGCTAAGCCGGTTGACTTTGACCTGCTCATCAGGGTGCTCCATAAGTGTATTACCCAACAGGAAGCTGTATGAATGTCCGCAAACCGAATCTTCCCCTAACAGTGCTGTTTCTTTTCCATATGTATTCCTCGCTCCGGCCGCTCCCCCTCGAAGGTCAGACGGCTTCCTCTCCTCTTGCGGGTATCTGGGAGAACCGAACCCGTATCATCCGCTTTACCGAAGTCGAAGTCCCCTCAGGGAATGTCTCAAGAGATGTCGCTTCTTCCGGGGCGCTTACCTTTGTTTTTAAAACCTGGTACGGCTGGTACTACGATGAACTCCCAGGCTACAGTTGGAGCTATACTCCGGACGAAGCTGCAGGTGATACCGGAGCAGATACTTCCGGTGAATTAACCGTCACCTATCCCGACAGTAAAGAGCCTTCGGTGATACCAATCTATATCGGAAATGATGAACTCTACCTCGACTTTCTTGTACGGAATACTCCATCTTCTTTAGGAGTACGTTCTGCAGCGGAATTCCCCTTTTCAGGCTTCTGGCGGGCAGGGGGAAACGCAAATGCGGTAATGATCGAAGCTCCTCAGTACAGCAAAGAGATTTACGGATACTATTTTACCGAAGAGCATATGTACCGCATACGCTACTGGCTTACGGATATGGAGTATAACCCTGAGGATATTGCTTTCATCATGGATAGTGGAAACGAATATGAGGTCAGCAAATTCATACGTCTTGCCGGTCGTACCTACATCTGTACCACCGGCAGGGGCATTCTAGTCCGCAACCCCGAAAAAACCGCCTATCACCTAAGCGGAGATACTCTTGTACTCGATAACGAAAACCAGGGAACTCTCCGGTTTCATCTCTCCGCCGACGGCAGCATACTCACCTTCGCAGAACCATGGATAAGCCGCTCTCCCATAACAGATCTGGACACCGAAATCAAATCCCATAACGCAATGCGCCGTCCCTCACGGAAGCCGCCGCTGGAATTCATGGATCTTAAATTTCCCTGGGACAAATAACAGGCTATTCTACCCTGCCTGTTTTGTACCAGTATGAAATACGCTGAAAAGAAGCGTTTATCGATGAGGACATCTCTGTTGCCCGGTTGAGCGTAAAGGGGTTGCCGGCGTGTTTGTCCGGATGATGTTGTTTTAAAAGATTCTTATGGGCTTTTTTACAGTGCTCCAGAGACGCTCCGGGTTTGAGTCCCAGCCGTATAAAATCCCTGTACAACTCTGTAGGCACCTTGTCACGAGTATTCGTATCCTTCGGCTGCCGGGGAGGAGTCTTCTGTTGGGTATTTCCTGCCTTCCGTTCTTTGTTCTCAAAGCGGTTGTAGGAGGTAAATCTATCGCCTTCATCTTCATCGTTCAGATAATCATTCAGTTCGTCATAAGCTGCCTGATAGTCAGGATCCGGACTTCTGCCATGGGATTTCCCGTTGGAAAAAATATCCTGTCCATCATCATCGAGATATGAGCGGAGTATCGAACCGAGGCGGTCAAACATACTGTTCACAAACGTATCTCCTGCACCACACTATATACCGTATTACACCTCTATGCAATATTGAAATTCCGATGTATCATAGAAACCTGCTGTATTCTTAGGAGGTTTCCCGTGAAAATAAAAGAGCGTCTCTTCGGCGTACTCTCGGGAGGCGAGAAAGTCCGCCTCTTTACCATTTCAAACAGTGACATGTCCTTTTCGGTAACCAATTTCGGCTGTACTATTACAAGCATCATTCTTCCCTCCCGGAGCGGACGGAAAGACGATATAACCCTCGGTTTCTCCACTCTGGAGGGCTATGTAAACAACCGTTCCAATTTCGGATGTATTGTAGGACGCTTTGCTAATAGAATCGGAAATGCAGAGTTCAATCTTAACGGTAAAACCTATTCTTTGGATAAAAATATAGAAGGAAAGCATACCCTCCACAGCGGCTGGTCGGGATACGATGCCCGGTTGTGGGAACCGGAACTGGTGGAGACCAAGGACTCAGCTGGAGTCAGGTTTTCTCTGCTTAGTGAAAACGGCGACCAGGGCTTTCCGGGAAACCTTACCATGGAAGTAACCTATCTCCTTAACAAGCATAACGAGATCGAGATGCATTACCGTGCGAAGACCGACCGGGATACGCCAGTAAATCTGACGAACCACAGCTATTTTAACCTTCGCGGCTCGGGACGGGGTACTATTCTGGATCACGAGATCTCCCTTAACTGCGACTCCACCCTGGAGGTCGATGAGAACTGGATTCCTACGGGAAAACTCCTCCCCGTAGAAGGCACTGCCTGGGATTTTCGCACCCCAAAGACCATCGGACAGGATATCGCCCAAACTCCGGCAGGGGGTTATGACGAGTGTTTTGTGGTGAACAGATCCAAGGGTAAGCTCTCCGTCTGCGCCAACGTCCATGAGCCTGTCTCCGGACGGCGCATGATAGCCGCCACAAACCAGCCGGGTGTGCAGTTCTATACAGGCAACTACCTTAGCGGTATTGTTGGAAAACTGGGAGTCCCCTATGAGAAACAAGGCGGTTTCTGTCTTGAGACCCAGCAGTTCCCCGACGCTCCCAACAAGCCGGAATTCCCCGACAGCATCCTCCACGCAGGAGAAGTGTTGGAAGCGGTGACAGTATACGGGTTTAGCTGGTAGATCTCAGGGAGGAAGAGAGGAATTCTCCCCCCTTTGCTCCCTGCTCCTTTCTCTCTGCTCTCTTGCAACGCCTCCTCTAACCTATTATTATAATGACATGAGCTATGTAGCATTTCAGGACGTTTGCAAGTATTATCGGATGGGTGAAAACCGGATAGCCGCAGCCAACAACATGAACTTTCAGATAGAAAAAAGTGAATTCTGCGTCATCGTCGGACCCAGCGGCGCAGGCAAAACCACTCTACTCAACATGCTCGGCGGAATGGACTCCTGCGACAGCGGCAAGATCATCCTCGACGGCTGTGAAATCAGCGGCCTGAGCGAAAAAAAACTCACCGACTACCGGCGCTACGACGTAGGATTCGTTTTTCAGTTCTACAACCTCATACAAAACCTCACCGCCATCGAAAACGTCGAACTCGCCTCGGAAATATGCCGAGACCCCTACGACCCTAAAGAAATACTCGCCTCTGTAGGACTCTCGGAGCGAATGTACAACTTCCCCGCCCAGCTCTCAGGCGGTGAACAGCAGCGGGTCTCCATCGCCCGCGCCCTCGCAAAGAACCCCAAAATACTCCTCTGCGACGAACCCACCGGAGCACTGGACTACAACACCGGAAAGCAGGTACTCAAACTTTTACAAGACAGCTGCCGCAAAACCGGAAAAACCGTCATCCTTATCACACACAACCTTGCCATAGCCGACATGGCGGATAGAATCATCCACGTAAAAAACGGAGAAATTGCGGGAATGAAAGAAAATCCCAATCCCCTGCCTGTCGAAAAGGTTGAATGGTAAATGGCGGCAAGAAGAAAACTCCTCGGCTTTGGAAAGATATACCTTAAAACTATCATCAGAGAGATAAAACGAAGCTTCGGCCGATTCGTCGCCATCTTCGGAATAGTCGCTCTCGGAGTCGGCTTTCTCGCAGGACTCCTCGCCACCACCCCTGACATGAAGGCCTCTGTAGGAACCTACTACGAAGACACAAATATGTCCGACATCTTCATCAAGGCAACCATGGGACTCACCGACGCTGACATAGCCGCCGTCGCCTCCCTCGAAGAAGTCCAACAGGTCATGCCCGCCTCTGTAACCGACGCACTGGTACAGGTCAACGGCGGAGAACTCCTGGTCACCCGCATCTACGGCGTCCCCCTTGATCGGCTCAGGACTGAATTGAGCAACACTGAACCGCTCAACACAGACAACGTCCAACCCTTCCTCAATAAAATCGAACTCATCGAAGGCCGCCTGCCGGAATCTCCCAACGAATGTGTGATCCAGCAAAGCGGCGGCTACATCGTCCCGTTAGAACCTGGCACGGCACTCACCATCTCTCCGGACAACCGGGACTATGACACCTTCGCCGATATCTACAGCGTCATGGAATACACCGTCACCGGCATCGTCAAAAGCCCCCTCTACTTCTCCAACGAACGGGAACCGAGCTTCATCGGCAACGGCCGCCTCGCCGCCGTTATGTACGTTCCTTCTGAAGCCTATGCCCTTGAAGCCTACACAGACCTCAACGTCCTCCTCAAAGGAAGCTCTTCAGTTGGTGCATTTTCCAGCGGAGAGCGCTCCGCCGGAGCCTTCTCCGCCGACTACGACAACCTCGTCTCGGAAGCTGTCAAGCTACTGGAACCCCTCGGCGAAGAACGCTCACAACTCCGGTATGACGAAATCGTCTCCGAAGCGGAATCCCTCATTAACGAAGGAGAGACTGAATACAACACCGCTAAAGCGGACGCAGAAAAGGAACTCGCCGCCGCCCGAGCCAAACTGAACGACGGCAGGCAGGAAATCATCGACGGCGAAACCCGTCTCTCTAACGCCGAAATACAACTCGAAGAGGGTAGGGAG
>JAITWB010000251.1 GCA_031285525.1 Spirochaetaceae bacterium | reverse complement strand
ATTTGAGGGACGAGATGAAGTTGAGCCGCTCAAAGAGGCCGTGGACGCCGGGGGCATTTCTTGCGCGGGAGGAGATGGCATAGAGGAAGGAGGCGCCTGAGTCCTTTATCAGTTCGTCGATATTGGTCTGCACGAGGCTCCAGCCGGTTTCGTTGATGAGGAGCTTTTGCTTTATAACCCTGAAATACTCATCCGCCAGGGCATCTATCAGCGATATGGGCATCGCCGACCGCCGAGCCTCGTTGCCGCTGACTTTGAGCCGATGGAAGGATTCGTAGACAGACCTGTTGAGCTGGAGGCAGACAAAGACTGAATAGTCCCCTACTTCCACGGGAGAAGCAACGAAGGGTTCGTATTCCCGGGGAGCTATTCCCGGCTGATCTTCGCCCCGGAGGAACTGAAGCAGCGCCTCCCGCTGATCGGCTTTCTCTGAAAGCGCCTTCTCGGCAGAACCCTTATCCGAAGAAGACCGCTCTGAAGGGCTGCCCTCCTGGCATGAGGAGACCAGACAGGGGATGGCCTCCAGCATGGCAGGCTGATAGGGGACGGTTTCCGGTTCAACGCAGATCCGGCAGGCTCCTTCGGGAATATCATCTCCGGTGTTTCGGATTCCTACGAGGAAAACCCTGCCGAAGGCTCCGGGGGCGAGCTGCTCAAAGCAACGCTCCCCGAGGTTTTCGATGGAAATGAGATAGAGGCCCTGATAAGCCCACATGGGCGAATATGCCATATTCAGACTCTCCCGCGATGGTTCAGTCTTTGGGACGTATGTCCTCAACCCGTTTTGCTTTTCCCTCCGCCAGGGGAAGGGAACCCGGTTCTTTGAGTTCGATGCCGGGATTTATGGTAATAAGGGCTGCAAGTTCGCTGCGGAGTTGTTCCCGCAGACCGTTGAGTACACGTGTATCGTCTGCGAACATCTCCGGGGTGACTTCGGTGCGCACAGTAAGCTTGTCCAGGAGGCCCTGCTTTTCTACCACAATAAGGTAGTTGGCGCCGACTCCAGGCATTCTGAGGAGTACTTCCTCAATCTGGCTGGGGAAGACGTTGACCCCGTTGATGATGAGCATGTCGTCGGTGCGTCCGGTAAAACGGGCGACCCGGCGGTGGGTTCTTCCGCAGATGCAAGGCTCAGGGATGATCCTGGTGAGGTCCCGGGTGCGGTAACGCAGGAGGGGCATGGCGTTGCGGCAGAGGATGGTCATAACCAGCTCTCCGATTTCGCCGTCAGGCACCGGTTCCAATGTTTCAGGATCTACTACTTCCATTATATACCGATCTTCCCAGACGTGCATCCCCTGGCGGTAGATACATTCGATTGCCACACCGGGACCGTTGAGTTCGCTCATTCCGTAGTTGTTAAAGACCCCGATGCCGAGTTTGTCCTGAATCTTGCAGCGGAGTTCTTCCGAGTGGGGTTCCGCTCCGGTGACTGCCATTCTGAGGGCGAGGTCTTCACGGCGGCAGCCTTCGTTTTCTATCGCCGCATGGAGGTGCAGGAGGTAACTCGGGGTGGCGTGTACCATGGTGGTTCCCAGATCCTGCATGAACCTGAGCTGACGCAGGGTGTTGCCTGAGCTGGTGGGGATGACGGTTATGCCGATCCGCTCTGCGCCGTAATGGAAGCCCAGTCCTCCGGTGAAGAGTCCGTAGGTCATCATATTCTGGAGGGTGTCCCCCCGGTGTCCGCCGCAGCACATGATGGAACGAGCCATGGTGTCGGTGGCCATGTCCAGATCCTGCTGGGTGTGGTATATGATCGTGGGGATTCCGGTGGTGCCGCTGGAGGCGTGTACCCGAACGAGGCTTTCCCGAGGTTCTGCCAACAGGCCAAAGGGATAGGCGTCACGAAGGTCCTGCTTGGTGGTAAAGGGAATCCGGCGGATGTCGTCCAGGGTTTTGATGGTTCCGCTGTCTGTTATACCCGCAGATCTGAGGCGTTCGCCATAAAAAGAGGTTCTGAGGGCATTGTCAACCTGTTTCCGGAGACTGTGTAGCTGGAGGGAGCGCAAATCATCTAGTGAGATCGTCTCAGCCCGGCGATCCCAGAATAGTATATCATTTTCCTGCATACTGTGAGTTCCTATTTTACTGCTTCCAACAGATAGGGGAGCAAGTCCTCCTGCCAGGAGCCGTTTTTGGATATCATTGCCTTTACGCCGAGGGCGCTCAGTTTCATCCGCTTCATCTCGGTATCGCTGGCAGTGACGGCAATAACCGGGACGGTATGCCGGGAGGTAGCAATCTTCTTGATCAATTCTTCCCCGTCCATGTCGAAGAGGGTCAGTCCGGTAAGAACCAAGGCTGCGTCGCCGGTGTTCACCACGTCAAGGACTTCTTCTCCGCTGTTACAGCTTTCCACTGTATAGCCCTGTTCGATGAGGAAGGTTTTCATCTGTTTCCGGAAAAACTCGCTGTTGTCAGCGTGAATGATTTTCTTCAAAATAGTCTCCTTTAAGAAGCCGCTCCCAGTTCAAGGGCTTTCATGTTTATGTCTACCAGTTTCGAGTCCTTGGCGATAAACCGCTCGTATATTGCCTGTCCAAGGGATTCCCGGGAAACGGGGATATGCTCCATGGCGGCTCCGATGAGTACGATGTTCTCGGATTTCCGGTTTCCCGCTTCCAGGGCCAGTTTTTCGGTCTCCACGATGCGGCTTTTGGGCAGTGAGTTGACAGCCTCGTAGACCTGTTCTGTCTGGGGGTAGTTCGGAATGTTGATAAAGGGCTCTGAGGCAGTGATGACGATCCCCTCGGGTTTAAGCCAGGCGAGGTACCGCAGGCTTTCCAGGGGTTCCATGGAGAGTATCATGTCCGCCCTTCCCGTAGGAATAAGGTCGCTGGCAATGGCTTCATCGCTGATGCGCAGGTGAGCCTGCACTCCCCCGCCCCGCTGGCTCATGCCGTGCACTTCCGACTGCCGTACCCGGAGTCCGTCCTTCATGGCAGCGGCGGCGATGATGGCGGCCACCGAGAGAACGCCTTGGCCTCCGACGCCTGCAAGTATTATGTCATATTTCATACTGTATCTCCGTCACACACTTGAATCGTATTCTTTTTGCAAATTGACGCTAAAGCTGAATCGTTGGTCATCAATATACCGTCATTTCTTCGGGCAACCACCATATAAAACATATCATAAATCGAGTGATTATTATGAACTCCCTCTGAAAAAGCTTCCTGCCACAAATCTTTGCTATCAACAAACCTATCCACGTAGTTTATACCGTCATGAATGTATTGTATACATTCATCTTTTGTTAAAATATGTGATCGATGATACTTCCAAAGGGTATTTGTTAGCTCAGAAATATATAGCTCAGGGGCTAAGACAAGAGTAGCGGCCTGTAATAAAGCACTAAATTGAACCGCCTTTTCCCTCTGTAACAGAATCTCCATTGTTCCACTGACATCGACAACTGCTATCATCTATCTCTATCCTCACGGATAAATTGTATATAATCCACAGTTTTTGCATTTTCCGGTACAGTCCGGGAAAGCGTCCTTTCTATAGCAAGCCGTCTCCGTTCCTTGTTTGATACTATTGCACCAAGCCCTTTTTTTATGAGAATAATAGTCTGCTGGGCGATTGTTCTATTTTGTTGACGGGCTTCAAACATAATTTCATCGTATACATCATCAGGAAAATCCCTTACCTGTAATAACGGCATATACCCTCCTTTGCTTCATACAATTTACATACATTTTGCATACACGTCAAGTAAATAACGGGATCTAAACAGTTTGAAAAATCTATTCAGCTCCCAGTCATATTACTTCCCAGCCTTTTCCGCTTTCTGCCGCAGCCGAAATGCTTCAAGGCACTCACGAACCATGATGATCACCGAGACCCCACGGTATTCAAGCTCTTCCCTGATGATGTCGGCGTTTTTGTCGATGTCCCCCGGTGTTGCAGAAAGGACACGGATATGCTCACTCTCAACGCCGATACCCTTGATGAGGGGTTCCAACTGGCTTGAGGGGAGGATGGTCTGCTGACAGCCGGTCATGGCGACAATAGAGTTATCCACAAGGAGTACCGTCACCGGGGTTTTGTCCGAAACGGCATCTATCAGGTTGGTGATCCCCGAATGGAGGAAGGTGGAGTCGCCGATGACCCCTACGGTATATTTGCACCCCGCCAGAGATGCGCCCCGTGCCATGCCGATGGAAGCGCCCATGCAGACGATAGTTTCTACGGCGTTGTAGGGAGGAACCGCTCCAAGAGCGTAACAGCCGATGTCGGCGCAGACAGTCACCGCATTGGGACCGTCACGGCTTTCCAGTTCAGCAACCGCCTTGTTGAGGGCCTTGTAGGAATCGCCGTGGGGGCAGCCTTTGCAGAGTTGGGGCGGGCGGCCGGGAAGGAGACCTCCAAGGAGGGGTTCTTCGCCCATCCTGGAGAGGACGCTTTCCACAGGAGTCATCCCCAAGGCGCTTCGGACCAGTTCCGGGTTGAGTTCCCCTGCACGGGGAAGGTGTCCGGTATATTTGCCGATGATTTCGGTTTTACCGGGGAGTATACCCCTGAGTTGTTTTTCGATAAAGGGCATTCCCTCTTCAATGACCAGTATCTTTGCGGCGGTTTCTGCAAGGTGGAGGATCTTGTCCTTTGGCAGCGGGAGGGTTCCCACGTGAAGAACCGCGGGCAAGCCCTGATCTCCGCAGAAAGCGCGGTAGTCGTCGAGGTTTTCGAGATAGTAGTTGCGTCCGAGGCCGCTGGTGATGATGGCGAGGTCGGTTCTTCCGCTATTGAGCTCCAGGGAATTCCAGCGAATACCTTCCGCCCAGCGGAGCAGTTCCGTCTGTTTGGCGAGCATGGCTTCGTAGTTTTTCCGGGCAAGAGCCGGAAGGAGCATCCATTCTGCAGGAGATCCTTTGGCGATGGGGTTTTCCGGACGGATATTCGTTCCTGTGTGAACCACCGCGCGGCTGTGGGCAAGGCGGGTGACCATGCGCAGGATCACCGGAACCTTATACTTTTCGGAAATATCAAAGGCTTCGGCGGTCATTTCGTAGGCTTCCTGCTGGGTGGTGGGTTCAAAACAGGGAACCATGGCAAAGTCCGCATAAAAACGGGTATCCTGTTCACCCTGGCTGGAGTGCATCCCCGGATCGTC
>JAITWB010000215.1 GCA_031285525.1 Spirochaetaceae bacterium | reverse complement strand
CGATAGTCTCCCTGAATCCCGGTATATCTCCTTTGATATAACAGTTGCGCCTCCCCTGTGGCGTTCCCCTCTTTATTTGATCGGATATACGACGATTTTGGTGGGAGGGTGTATTCTGGTGTTTCGGTTATTCAAGCAGCGAAAGGAAGATATCCAGAAGTCGTGGAAGATAAAAACGTTAGGGGATATAACCCATTCTCTCAAAACAACCATAGCCCTCCTTATGCAATCGGTAGAAGGGCTTTCCGATACGGGAGCGGGGGAACTTGCGGAGAAATGCAGGGGGATACAGAAAAATACAGCAGTGGTTGCAGACGAATTGGAATCCATTATGAATTCCATAAAGTTCGGAATCGATCCCTCGCTGCGTAAAACCGTTCCCGTCGATATCTGCTCGATGGTACCGGGGTATGTTCAAGAATTCAAGGCGCTGGCGGAGCAAAAGCAGATACAGATACTGTCCCAGTATTCTCAGGATGTACGGTGTTTTGCGGATCTTGAAATAAACGGATTTGAGAAAACGCTTCAGAATATTATGGATAATGCTTTGAAGTTCGCTAAATCTGAAATAACGGTAAGCATATATATAGAAGAAAGTGTTGGATCTTTTGTCTGTATCGATGTCTTTGATGACGGGGAGCCGATTCCCAGGGAGCATGAGAGACAGATTTTTAAACGGGGATGGACATCCGGGAATTCGGCTGGTCACGGACTCGGTCTTGCATTCGCAGATGAATATCTGAAAAATATAGGAGGCTCCATAACGCTCAAAAGAAGTGAAGAAGGAAGAGGAAAGTCTTTTGTTATCAAGCTTCCTGTTGCCGCCGTTGAACAGCGTCCGGTTTCTCATGATACTCTGCCGGTTCTCTTTGTTGTGGAGGACGATAACGAATTGCGGAATTATTTGAAAAAAATGCTTTCATCTGATTTCTCTGTTATCGCCATTTCTTCCTATATAGAAGTCCTTGCAAGACTCAAGGAACAGCAGCCGCCGGATATTATTCTCATGGACAGGATGCTCGGTACCCATGATGGGATTGAAATTCTGAAACAGCTTAAAAATACGCTTAGGCTTCCCAGTCTGCCTTTGGTTTTCCTTTCTGGATTGTCGGAGACCGAAAAACGGATGGAGGCGCTTGAACTGGGGGCGGCGGATTATATTACGAAGCCCTTTCAGATAGAGGAACTTCGTATTAGGCTGCGGTCGATTATGCATCGGGATCGCATTGTTATTCAGTCATTTAAAGACAGGATTATGCAGATGGAGCTGCTTTCCAAAACAGAGATTACCTGGCGGCATTTCCCGGATCCAGATTTGAGGATGCAGTTTTATAAAGAAAAGAAACTGTCAAACAGGGAGGTGGAGATCGCAGAGGTTATTATTCTGATGGGGAATCCGACGGAGAAGGAGATAGCCCGAGAATTGAATATTGCGATTCCTACGGTGAAAAATCATAAGTCAAATATTTTCCGTAAACTTGATATAGAAAAGCGTGAAGATATTCTTACGGTATTGATGGTTGAAGCAAAACGAAGCAACGGACGACAGAGTCAGGAGGAGGAATAATGAGGCGGAATGGCAACAGTCGTTTTTTTGAGGCGGTGTGTGTGATTGGTGTCCTTTTGTTTTTTGCATTTCCGCTGTCCGGGGAGTCTTCACTGGATGGGCAGCTGAAGATCCTTCTGGCGGAATTTTCAGAACAGATCGAAGAAGCGGGGATTAGTATTCAGGAATTTGAGTCCCTGCTCATCTCCGATAGTGATCGTCCTTATGAGATGGAAGTGCTCCGGTTATATTTGGAAAAAAAGATTGGGGATCTGAAACAGTCGGCAGGCGCAGAAGACGGAGCCGCTGCTGTGGTTGGGAAAAAGACTGAGCGTATTGGGAGCGGCGGGACAACGCCCAGGGGGATACGGGTTACTGCTTCTGTACAGGAGCGGGAGGACTCGGTGGATATTTCTGTTTCATTTCCAAGAACGGCAAAGACTTCCATACGGCTTGCCAAGGAGCCGGATCTGATTGCCTTGCTGGGGCAGGAGTATACGGACAGCCGCTATGCTTCCGCAGGGGGAGGGGAGCTGTTTTCTTTGGTTGTTAGAGGGGCTGATGGTTCCGCCTATCCGGTGCGGCGTGTTAATGGACGCAGTGTTATAACAGTGCAGAGAGGAACCGGATACCGTATTGTGCTGGAAAACCGGTTGTCTGAGGAGATAAGCGCAGCTGTGTTTGTTGATGGGATTAATACCATTTTGCAGGGGCGGGAACTCCCTTCTACAGGATATAAATGGGTGGTTGATTCCAATTCCCGTTTTGTTCTGCCCGGGTGGCAGCATGATAATAGCAGGGTTTCTTCCTTTATATTTACCGATTCCGGTTCCGGAGCTGCTGCAAGACTTGGGTATGGGGAAAGTCCGGGGGTGATAACGGCGGTATTTTATGTTCAGGAGAAAGAGCCGGAACGTTCCCAGGGAAATTATTCCCTGGGAAATCGAGGCGTGGGGAATTCGGCTGCTGTCCGGTCTATCGGCGCCGCTACCGGGTACGGTGAGGCTGCTTCCGGTTCTGTGCAGGAAGTATATACCGAAAATGTAAAAAGAGCGGTCAGGATTATACAGCTCTGGTATGAATTTGACAGATAAGACCTCCCTGATTGTATAAAAAATAATACATAGTACATAAAAGTACCTCAGGTACTATAAGAAACTGATATACAATATGCTCTATGGCTGGTACAGTTTTGTAGTGACTGTTATTTTTTTTAATAAGGAGTTTCGAATGAACAGAAAAGGTTTTGTATTTTCGTTTCTATTAACAGCCCTTTGCATGATGGCAGTAATGGGGTGCGCTTCTGGAGCGAAGGCGGAGCATAATCCGGTAATAGGGACTGATGCGGGCAAGGACTATGCGACCATAGAGGCGAGGGGTGTAAGCTTTGAGAGCGAGGCCGGTTCTCTGACTATGAACAATCAGACTTCCTATGATGTGATTGTTTTTGCAGGCCGGGTAGAGGGAGGCAATGTTCTGGGAGGGATCAAGGCGGGAGCGAGAAGGGGTTTTGATCTGTCAAAAATAAAGGGAATCCCGGAGAAGGGCAGTATCTTGATACGGGTTACTTCTTTTGAAAGTTACAGCAGGAAGAACTTTAGGGTGACCGAGGAGGATGTGGTTTATTCGGGTCTGGTGGTTTATGATTTTGCAGATCCCGGGGATAGAACCGATATGAATATTTATAAAAATATGGATCAGACCCAATCTACGTTTATCTATATATCGAATAAGTCTCCCAATTATGTTTTGGAGGTCAGGCTCGATCATCCCAACGGAGAGAAGATAGCGACCCTGCCGCCGCTTTTGGAGAATAAGAAGATATGGATAAAGCCCAACGACGATGGTCTTGGATACCGGCTGTATCCTACATATGTGTATGTGGATCCTGCGACCAATGAGATAACCAGTATTCCTCCTACCGATGTACGGGGTTCCCGTCGGGTGCTTCCTGATGCTCCCGGAGGCTTGATTACGCCCATTGAATTTAATTCTCCCGTGGGAGATGCGGTGGCGTATAATTTGGCATTTGTGCGGGTTATTAACGATACCAATTTGTCGATAGATTTTAGAAATGCAGGTACCATATTTGCCGACCAGAAGGGGAACCGTTTGATTATGGACGGCCGTTCTGCGGTGTTTGAGGTGCCTTCCGAATCAGGCGAAGAGGGGCAATTGTATACGAATCTGAGAGTGCGGGATGACTATGATGACGAGATGGTGCTGGATGAGGTGATGATTCAGCCCGGGTTTGTGTATGATCTGACGGTTACCAACAGGGACGGCAATATGGAGTATGATATTGCCGCACGGGGTAAGAAGAGTAAGATCGACGATGCCAGGATTTCGTTGTATCTGGAATCGTAGCATCTGTTGTTATGTCTATGAGTGAAAATGCAAAGCTTTTGGGGTTTTGCGTTTTCACTCGTATGGTACACTTTTCCGGGAATACTATGAAATCTGATAAAATACTGCTGCTGTTACGTATGCTGTTATTGATACATATGTGTGTCGGCTGTTCCACAAG